>DASZPH010000037.1:0-88457 GCA_035550375.1 Pirellulales bacterium
TCGGGCTGCGGCTTTAGGCGACGACGACCGACTCAGCCAATGGATCCTCAATCGCCCCGGTTCCCCTTTTTACCGAAGATCGACTGCCGACCAGGATCCACTGGCCTGCGCTGCCTAAAAATCAAATCACCTTATGCACCCTTGCGGCCGTGTGGGGCCGGCGTCTCGCCGGCCCGCCGGTTGCCGGAGGTTCGACCTTTTTGGCGGCCGATTAGGCCAGCGAGGCCAGGTAGAGATTCAGCGTGATGTGGGCCTGGCCCTGGTGGTGCGCCTCGTGCCAACCGATGAGCGCCAGAACGTCCCGCACGGTGAGCTTGCGGGCGGCCATGGCCGGGGGAATTTCCCCGAGCCGATCGTCGCCATACGCCGCCAGGGTCTCGCTAAGATGCTGGCGTGATTCCCCAAGAAGCTGGCGGATGGAGTCGGCCGACGGCGCCTGATCCTCGGGCGTGCTTCCCCCACGAAAACGGGGCCAGAGGTCGACGAAGGCGGGCGGGCGATCCGGATTCAACCGTTCCGTGGCAAACAGCTCTTCGGTCACCCCGATGTGCATCAACTGCCAGCCGATGTGCGCCCGGCCTTTCGCCGGCCGCCACGACAGAACCTGCTGCGGATCGGCTTGCTGGCACACCTTGTCGAGCAGCCCCAGGGTGCGGTCGCGATTGAATTTGTAGGCGTCGAGAAAGAGTTGGACAGTCGGCGACATGGTAGGGATCGGTTCCGGGTCTGAAGAGAAAACTGCCGGCGCAATCTAAATCGCCGAACCCAAGATGGCAATGGCGGGCACGCATGGCACGAGACGGCCGCGCCGATTATGCTACCCAACAACGGCCGCCAAAAGGCCACTTACGCCGTCGACTGGCCCACGAAATTCTGGTCGCACCACCCATGAACCTGCTCTTCACGCTGCTTTTGCTCTTCGCCGACAAACCCGCCTCGCTTTTCGACGGCAAGTCGTTCGAAGGCTGGGAAGGCGACACCAAGAACACGTTTCGCATCGAACAAGGGGCGATTGTGGGCGGCAACTTAAAGACCAACGTGCCTCGCAACGAGTTTCTCTGCACGACCAAGGAGTACGGCGACTTCGAGCTGCGGCTGAAGTTCAAGGTTCTGGGAAAAGGAGCCAACGCGGGCGTGCAGATTCGCAGCCGCCGCGTTCCGAACCATCATGAGATGGTCGGTTATCAAGCCGACCTCGGCCAAGGTTGGTACGGCAGCCTCTACGATGAGTCGCGTCGCAACAAAATGCTCGCCGAGGCCGATCCAAAGGTCGTCGCCGAAGCACTCAAGGCCGACGATTGGAATGACTACAAGATTCGCTGTGAAGGGAAGCGGATTCGGCTCTGGATCAACGGCCGGCAGACGGTCGATTACAGCGAGCCGGACGACGCGATCGAACAGCGTGGCCTGATCGGTTTGCAGATCCACGGCGGACCGCCCAGCGAAGCCTGGTACAAAGACATCGTCATCGAAGAGTTTTAGACGCGGCGGTGTTGAATCGGGTTAGCCGTGGGCACGTCCTTCGCCGCCCGCGCGGCGAAGGACGGATTGCGATCACTGACCGGAGTCATCACCGCGCCCCGCCTGTACGGCAAGTGATTCTCGATTGCTAACCTCAGCGACCACCGCGGCCCGAGCCACCACCGCAGCCGTACTATTCGACGCGGTGGGCACGCTGATCTGCCCCGATCCTCCGGTGGCGGCCGCCTACGGCGCGGTCGCGCGACGACACGGGTCGCGGCTGACCGACGATCAAATCGGCGAGCGATTCCGCGGGGCCTTTCGTCGCCAGGAGGAGTTGGACGCCGGCCCGGGCGGTTGCCCGACCGACGAGGCGCGCGAGCTGCGCCGCTGGCAGACGATCGTCGCCGAGGTGTTCGACGACGTGGCGGACGGCAGGGCCGTTTTCGCCGAGCTTTGGGAGCACTTTGCCCTGCCGGGGCACTGGCGGTTGTTCGACGACGTGGCCGAAGCCTGGCGATCGCTCGCCGCACGAGGGTTCAAGCTGGGCATCGCGTCGAACTTCGACGGCCGCCTGCGACGGGTGTGCGCGGGTCTGACGCCGCTCGATCGCTGCGACCGCCTGTTTGTTTCGTCGGAGCTTGGCGTGCGAAAGCCGTCACCGGAATTTTTCACCCGGATCGAAAAGGCGCTAAAGCTTTCGGCGGCGGAGATCCTTCTTGTCGGCGACGACTGGTCGAACGACTACCTGGCGGCCAAAGCGGCCGGCTGGCGGGTCGTCTTTCTGGACCGCGGCGGCCAGCAGCCGACCGGCGTCGACTCGATTCGATCGCTGGCGGAATTGCCCGCGAAGCTCAGCGCGCCGTAACCGCCGCGCCGTAATCGCCGTGCCGCATCGGGGCGAGAAAGCACCACGGTGGTCAAGCGGGCGGCCCAATTTCGTGTATACTATGGGGGAACCAGAACCAACCTTGGTGGTGGCTATGGCGGTCAAGAAGGAAGGCGAACTGCGCGTACGCAAAGGCGAGTCGATCTACGGTCCGATGACCCGGGAGGATTTCGACCGGCTGCTGGCAACCGGCCGATTCAGCCTGGCGGATTTCGTATCCGTTTGGGGCGGGCCATGGACGGAGGTTCTGCAGTTCGTGTCACCGCCGGTTGCTGCCGACCCAGAGGACGGGCACCTGCGGGTACTGCGCGGCGATCGTATCTTTGGCGCGCTGAACCTTCGGCGGCTGAAACAGCTCTGTGCCGAGGGGAGGGTCACCGGCGACGACCTGGTTTGCGCCATGGGGGGGCCGTGGATGCCGGTGGCCGACTTCCTTTCGCCCCCACGTCCACCTGAGGAAGTGCCGGTCGAGATCGAAGAGTCGGACGAACTCCTCGAGGCAGAGGTCGAGTATGTTCCCCTCACCTGGTATCGCGTCTATTCCCAGGATGTCGACGAGCAGCAAGTCGACCAATGGTATGTGCGCGTGCGTGGAATCCACTCGGCCCCGCTAACCAGGCAGCAGATCCGGCAGTTGTGGTTTGCCCAGGAGATCGGCACCGGAAACCTCGCGCGCCACGTGACGTGGCACGCCGAGTTTTGGCAGCCGATCCATTCCATTCCGGAGCTGGCGGCCGCTCTGCGCGACGCGGATGCGGACTAACTAGCGACAACCCGTGACGCCCGTAGACGCGTCGCCCCGCCACATGCGTGCGCCGCGAACGTGTCCACTTCCAATCCATCAAGGATGACCAAAGCGGCGAGACGCCGCTTCTACGTTTGCCCGACTACATCGTGGCCGGGGACCGGATACAACCATTTTCGGGTTGGACCGGCCTGTTGGCACGGGGCTTGCTCCAGTCAGGGGCGACAGTCGCTATCTCTGGACGCGGAAGAGGCAATCGAGAACAGAGAATGGCGTCGTCCGGGGCCGGCAAGGAAGAGGCAAGCGTAACAGTGCGGTTTGCGAAAATGCTGGGAAATATCACAAAACGGCGACTTTCGGAACAAGAGAAGCCGGCTTCCCGGCGCGTCAGAGGCAATCTGTCTCGGTCGCAACCGTGACGAGTCGGGGGCTTGGTGCCAAGCCAAGCTCCCGGCTCGGCTGTTACCAATTATGTTGCATTTTGCAACAACTGTATCGAAACGATACATAGCCATCTGCGTGATTCTGCTACACTAATAAGCGGTTGCAGCAACGATCATCATCTGAGCGAGTCGAAGCTCAGTATGGGCCCGGCAGTTTCGATGGGCTCCATTCCGGCCGGTTGCCATCCGAGCAGGGGCCAGTCGCTACCTAGACCTCCCGGCGTGACCGTCCCCCACCGACCGCCCCGCAGGACGATTCCCCTGGAGCCGAGTCGTGGGCTCAGCCACTCCCACGCCAGGCTTTGCCAAAGCGGCTTCTCGAAGAGCGAGACTGGCCCCGTCGAATTCCCGGCGAGCGACGGCAGAATCCGAGCCGACTGGTAAACAAGGCGCTCAACCGCTCCAGTCGGCGTGAAAATGGAAGGCTCCTTCCACCGCGTCGCCGCGGTCGACCCTATGCGGTTGATTAACGACGAGTGGAGACGAACCGCCACCACACGCCCCTGCTCAACCGGCGGCCTCCCCGGCGGAGCACCCAGGCAACCGCGGCAGAATCCGATGCGCAGCACCCCTGGTTCGCTACAAAAACGGATCGAGGTGTTCTCGGACCCTCGGTCCGCCAAGGCGGCCATCGGGGCGATCACGAGCCGATCGACGCGCCTGACCAACTCGTCGGCCTCGCGATCGACCGCGGCGATGACTCGCGCTTCGACGTGCCGCGCGGCTTCCTGTTCAGCGGCATCCCGCGATGCCTGCCAGCGTCGTTGCGCCACGCGGCCCACGATCCGACCCAGCAGGCCCGGGCTGGCGGTCGAAACGTCGGATCCTGCTGTACTCGTTTCTGCTCGACAGACCGTCGGAAGCGCCCGGATCTTCGTGTGCTCAATCAGCAGTCCCTTTTCTGCGCGGAAGGTGGTCGTTGAACGCGAACGAATCCGCGCCGGGCCTCGGCGCGCGGTCGTCTGAGCGTCAACCTGACCATGAACCACAATTTTGAGAACCGCCCGATGTGAATCGGGTTCGATGACCAGTTCGCTTTGGGCGCGCAAGCGGCCGGTGCCCGATAGAGGCGTTCCCAGAATCACGTCGCTCACGGGCTCGGTACGCTCGACGGTTCGAGCGACTCGATCGTCGAGGAACTCCTTGGAAACGTCGATCCAGACATTCGGATGACCGTAGTATTCCCGCACCACCTCAACCAGCGAGCTGGCTTCGTCCGCACCGTCAAGCCAGCAAAGCTCTTCGTCAATCGACTGCGCCAGATTGTCGCTTGGTCGCTCCGAGTATTGCGAGAGCATCGCCGCCAGGGCGACGAGGTGCGTGCTCAACTCGGCGCGTGACGGCCGTTCGGCCGCCCGCGTCCGAGTGTCCTCTGGGCCGAGACGCGGACCGGTCTCTCCCTGCGGCGACGACAGGATCGAGGCCGCGACCGCTGGCAGGTGCTGGCCCCTCGGAAGGCTCTGGCGTGCCAGCCAACCCTCCACCGAGCGCCGCAACGCCAGGGCAGGCGAGTGCGCTGCGGCGGGCGTGTCGGCCGTGACACGTTGCAGCCAACGCTCCAGGATAACAAGATCCGCGGGTTCCTCTTTGGCTAGTTCGCGTCGCAGCGCATGCGTGTCGAGACGCTTGTGCCACGCCTCTGCGTGCTGATTGTTGGCAAGCCAACGGTCGACCTCGGCGAGCGCTAAGCGGACTTTGTCTCGCCCTTGCTCCTCAGCGAACAGTTCGGCTGCCATCGATCCACAAAGCCCCAGCACAACGGCGATTACAGAAAGCATTCGCATATTTGCCCAACTTACGCATTCTTAATGCCAAAAAATTGCGTCTCAATCTTAGATTTGGCTCATTTTGGCACAGGCATTCTTCTGGCGCGCCGCGTGCTTAAAGGGAGGGCATGAAACGAGCAACGGACAGTCACGAGCCCTTACAGTCTTATCTTGAGCAGATGTCGCGGTTTCCGCGCCTGAGCGCCACGGAGGAAACGGAGGCGGCCAAGCGTCTGATCGACTCGCGCCATTGGCTGCGGACCTGTGTTCTGTCGTGTGATTTTGTGCTCCGCCGAGTGCTCAGGTTGCTCGAGCGGCTTCAGCAACGGGAACTTCGGCTCGATCACACGATTGGCTTCTCGTCGAACAACACCTCGGAGCGCCGTCGCGTGTCGCTCTTGCTGCCGGACGCCATCGACGAAATCCGTCGTATTTTGCGCAGCAACCGGAGCGATTTTGCGCAGGTGGCCGATGGAAGTCTCACAATGGACCTCCGGCGAGCAGCGTGGCGGCGAATGGCCGCCCGTCGTCGCCGCGGCGTAAACCTGGTCGGAGAGATCGGAATTCGCACTCGCCACTTGCAACGCTGGCAGCGGCAATTGGAAGCGATCGGCGTGCAAATGATCCGGCTCCGGCGTAAATTGGCGATGGCCCGGCTCGATGACGCCCGGACGGACGGGTGGAACGATGAATATGCCTCAGCGCGCCGCTCCCTGCGGGGCCTGATGCGGCAAACGCTCCACAGTCCCGCGACTCTTCGCCGCCATCTCGATTGTTGTCGTCGCCACGAGCGTGAATACGAAGAGGTGAAACACTTCCTCGTGTCGAGCAATCTGCGCTTGGTGGTGTCGATCGCCAAGCGCTACCGCAATCGCGGCGTCGGCTTTCTCGACCTGATTCAGGAGGGCAACGCCGGCCTGCTGCAAGCGGTCGACCGCTGGGATCCCGCGGGCGGCAAATTCGCCACCTACGCCACCTGGTGGGCCCGCCAGGCGATCAAAG
Organism: Pirellulales bacterium; assembly: GCA_035550375.1. Taxonomy (GTDB): domain Bacteria; phylum Planctomycetota; class Planctomycetia; order Pirellulales; family JAICIG01; genus DASSFG01. Next base: position 6,307 of record DASZPH010000037.1, read on the forward strand.
AGGCGGTCCACGTGCAGTCACGAACCATTCGTCTCCCTGAACAGGTCGTCGATCGGCTGCGACGCATCCACGGCGCCGCCCGGTCGCTTGTGCACCAGCATGGCTTTCGTCCGAACGTCGAGGCCATCGCCAGCAAGGCGGGGATGTCGGCCGAACAGGCGGAGCGGATGCTGCAGATTCACCGTGAGCCTTTCTCGCTCGACCAGCCGCTCGATCAGGAGAGCAAAGCGGCCATGCGGGATTTTCTCGTCGATCACCGCCGCAACGGCCTGGTCGAGGATCTCACGCGCGAACAACTCAAAGCCCGCCTGGCCGACGTGCTGACCGACTTGAACGAGCGTCAGCGGATGGTAATCAGCCTGCGATACGGCCTGCTCGACGGATCGCAGCGCACGCTCGACGAAGTCGGCAAGCTGCTCTCGCTGACTCGCGAGGGAGTACGGCAAATCGAGCTGCGGGCGGTCGAGCGGCTGCGTCATCCGACGCGCAGCCGCCTCCTGCGGGGCTTCCTAGACGTAGACGACACGCATAAGGCGAATTAGGCCAAGCTTATGCCCCCAAACACCTGGGGCTTGACGCGCGTTCGGGGGATGCGGACCACGCGCGTAAACCCAATTGGGCCGAATTTACAGGGCTACTTGAATCTCGGTGAGGCGCGTAGAATTCTCGAAGGGTAAACCGGTAGAGACGCCGGTGGATGACGTATGAGCCTTGAGAGCTCCTGGCGAACGACGCGGGCAAGGAGCTTTTTCTTTTTGTGCGCGGCGAGGTCGTTGGCCGGGGGCAATCACCATGATGCCGCGTTCACTGACTGTTACCATCGCCGACGACGAGCCGGCCGTTCGCCAAACGCTCGAACAGATGCTGACGGCGCTGGGCCACGCGGTGGTCGGAAGCGCCGAAAACGGCCAGGAATTGCTTGAGCAGTGTCAGCGCCAGCTTCCCGAGCTGGCAATCATCGACCTGGAAATGCCCGTTCTCGACGGGCTGGCAACCGCTGAGGACCTGCGGGCCATCAGCCCCGTGCCGATCATCCTGCTGTCCGGGCATCCAGACTTCAAGGAGGTCGTGCGGCAAGCCGAGCCGATCGAAGTCTACCTGGCCAAGCCCGTGACGCTGCGCACCTTGCGCCTGGCGATCGAGAGGGCGGTTCCGCAGACCATCAGCGGCTGACGTCACCAGAATAAGCCGTCAAAGCGGCATTTCGCGACCTAGATTTGAGAATGGGGGTCGCGTGCATTACCGACTGGGATGAGCTAGCCGGGCTGGCGGGGCACTGGAACGCGCTGGCCCGCGGAGTGCCCTTTCGCTCCTGGTGCTGGCTAGCCGCCTGGTGGCGGCACTACGGCCAATCGGCCCGCAACGCCCGTCGGCGGCTGTTCGTTCTGGCCGCCTATGACGACGATCGCCGGCTCATTGGCCTGGCTCCGTGGTACGTCGAGTCGCATGCCGGCGGGAGAGAGGTTGTCCGCTTTCTTGGCTCGGGCGACGTCTGCAGCGACTACCTCTCGATTCTGGCGCTGCCCGGACGCGAAAAAGAAGTTGCCGTCGCGCTTGCCGGTTGGCTGTGCGGCGGCTCGACGTCCCCCGACTGCGAATGGAGCACCCTCCTGCTTTCGGGCGTCGACGCCGACGACGCCGTGACGCGGCACTTCGTGAGCGCCATCGAGGCACACGGCTCGCTTGTCTTGCGAGAGCCGGGACAGAACTGTTGGCGCATCGCCCTGCCTGCCACGTGGGATGGATACCTGGCCACACTCTCGAAGTCACACCGCAAACAACTGCGGCGGTTGCAGCGGCGGCTGTTCGACACGGGCCGGGCGACCTTGCGGTTGGTGCGCGACGAGGCCGACTTGCAACAAGGCCTTTCGATCCTGGCCGACCTCCACACCCGCCGTAGAAAGGCGCTCGGCCAGCCGGGCCGCTTCGCCAGCCGCCAGTTCGCGGCGTTTCACCAGGACGCAGCCCGCCAGCTTCTCGGGCAGGGCAACCTTCGTCTGGCGTGGGTGGAGGTCGACGGTCGCCCGCTGGCGGCCGAGTACCAGGTGACCGGAAACGACGTCGTGTATGCCTACCAGTCGGGAATTGACCCGTCCGCTCTCGACGTTGAACCGGGGAGGTTGGTCACGATGGCCACGCTGCGACGCGCGATCGAAGAAGGCTACCGGGCCTTCGACCTGCTGCGAGGCGACGAACCCTACAAATCTCATTGGCGGGCCCAGCCCCGTCCCAGCATGCAAATCAGAATCTTGCCCGGCCGAGGCGCCGACTGGCTGAGGCACGGCGCGTGGGTCGCGGGGCAGCAGGTCCGAGCCTGGGTCAAAGCCGGCTGGAGCCTGGCGGCATCGCTGCCGGCGCCGACGTAGAGCAAGGAGGCCATGATGACCGCAGACTGCCTTTCCACCGACGGCCTCTCCCCGGGTTCTTTGACTCTGGGTTCTGTCGATGCGGCGCAACTTCGCGTCGCCCTGATCCAAGACGAGCGGACCATCGACTCGTTTGCCTGGAACGCGCTCGCCGATGCCGTCGTCTTCCGGCAGCACGAGTGGCTGGCCGCCTGGTGGAATCACTTCCGTCGATCGAACGACGAGTTGTTCTTGCTGACCGTGTACGACGAGCGGCGCGAACTGATCGGCCTTGCTCCCTGGTACCTGGCCCGCGAGCGATGGCTTGGCCGGGTGGTGCGATTCCTGGGTTCGGGCCGCGTCTGCTCCGAGTATTTGACGGTGCTTGCCGCGCCCGGCACGGCACCGCACGTAGTGCGAAGTCTGGCCCAGTGGCTGACCGGCGAAGGGGCCGCTTGCTGGGATTTGCTCGATTTCGACGGCGTGGCGCAGGACGACGGCTTGCTCGGCCAACTGGCGGACGAACTCTCGCTGGCTGGACACTCGACCTACCGGCGCGTGCGCGAGCGCACCTGGCGACTTTGTCTGCCGGCGAGCTGGGACGACCTGCTCGCGGGGCTATCCAAAAGTCGCCGCGGCAAAATACGAGCGCAAGAACGCAAATTTCTGGCGAGCGGCCGCGCTCAAGTCAAATCGGCGGTCGACGAGACGACGCGTCGGCAAGGGCTGGAGGTGCTCTACCGGCTGCACCAGGCGCGGCGCGAGAGCCTGGGCGACGACGGCTGTTTCACCATGCCGCGCTTCGAGCGTTTTCTGGAAGATGCGGCGGCCAGGCTCGATCGCTCGGGCCAGTTGCGGCTGCAATGGCTGGAGGTCGACGGCCAGCCGGCGGCCGTGGAATTCGATCTGCTGGGAGGCGACACGCTCTACTATTACCAGACGGGGATGAACCCCGAACTGGCCGAGATCAGCCCCGGCTGGCTGCTGCAAATCGCCTCGCTTAAACGGGCCATCTCCGACGGCCTGGCTCATTTCGACTTCCTCCGCGGCGACGAAGAATACAAGGCGACCTGGGGCGCCGAGCCGCGTCCGCTGGCGCAAGTCCGCGTCGCATCCAGGCGACCGCTCGCGCGCCTACGTCAGCAACTGTGGATCGCTGCTCTCGAAGGCAAAACCCGTTGGCAAAACCGATGTGGAAAAAAGGACTGCTGAACCTCTACTATCACGCCTCGCTCCCTTTCCGCGTCTGCCGCAACCGTTACGCGGCGGCCGCCGGCCGCGCGCCGGTGATGGTGCTCTTCTATCACCGCATCGCGAACGATCGGGCGAACGAGTGGACGTGCCCCTTCGCCCTTTTCAAGCGGCAAGTGCGATGGCTCAAGCGGCATTTCGACCTGGTGTCGCTGGCCGAAGCCCAGGCGAGGATTCGCGCCGGGCGCAACACTCGCGGGGCCGTGAGCCTGACGTTCGACGACGGCTACGCGGAGAACTGCGATCAGGGCCTTCCGTACCTGATCGACGAGGGCGTCCCTTGCACTTATTTCGTCTCCACGCGGCACGTAATGACAGGCGAGCCGTTTGCGCATGACGTGGCCCGCGGAAAACCGCTGGCGCCGAACACGATCGACCAGCTTCGCGCGCTGGCCGCGGCCGGCATCGAAATCGGCGCGCATACTCGAACGCACTGCAACCTGGGCAAAATCGACCATCCAGACCAACTGCACGACGAAGTGATCGCGGCCGGCGCCGACCTGGCAGCCGCCCTCGGCCGGCGGGTGCGCTATTTTGCTTTCCCTTTCGGCCAATACGCCGACCTGAACGAAAGCGTGTTCAAAACGGCCCGGCAAGCCGGCTACGAAGCCATCTGTTCGGCCTACGGCGGCTACAACTTTCCCGGCGACGACCCTTTCCACCTGCAACGCATCCACGCCGATGACGACATGATCCGTTTCAAGAACTGGCTGACCGTCGATCCCCGCAAGCTGAAAACTCGGCGGTACACGCTCCGGGCCAAGCCTCGCGGCAGTGTCGCCCCCGCCCTGCCCGCGGCTGAGATCAGTTGCCGAAATGAGGCCGAGGTGTCGGCGTCGCCAGGCGTCGGAGCGCCGTGTTGATGTCGAAGCAGGCAAAGTTAAAGACCGACACCCTGGTGGGCGGCATCGCCATGCTCCTGGTGCTCACCGTCGTGCAGCGCCTGATCGGCTTTGGCCGCGGCATTCTTTTCTGCCGCTGGCTGCCGGCCGACGAGCTTGGCCAATGGGATTTGGCCTACGGCTTTCTCATGCTGGCCGCGCCGCTGGCCGTGCTCGGCTTGCCCGGCTCGCTGGGCCGTTATGTGGAGTATTACCGGCAGCGGCGGCAAGTGAGACGGTTTCTGCTGCGCATGGGCATGGGGACAAGCCTGGTCGCCGCGTTGGCCATCGCCGCGGTCATCGCCTGGCGGGAGCCCTTCGCGGAGCTGTTCTTCAACAGCTCCAACGAGGCGCCGCTGGTGGGCGTTCTAGGCGTCGTGCTGGCGACGTGGATCGCCCACACGGGCCTGGTTGCACTGTTCAACGCGCTGCGGATGACGCGCGTCGTATCGGCCATGCAGTTCTGCAATAGCCTGGCGTTTGCGGTCGTCGGTTGCACGCTGCTCGTCGGGTTCGACCCCAGCGCCCAAACGGTCGTCTGGTCGTTTGCGGCGGCCGGCGTTTTGTCGAGCTTGCTGGGCGTGGGCTGGCTCGTGAAATCATGGAGCTACCTGCCCGCCGACGAGCCGCAATCGGAACTCCCCGCGGAGAGCGAGGCGCGGGGCAAAGCCATTTGGCGCCAAGTGGTTCCTTTCGCTCTCTGGGTATGGGTTTCCAACGCCTTAGCGAACACCTTCGGGCTGGCCGATCGCTGGATGCTGATTCACTTCAGCGGGCTGGGCGAAGCGGAGGCTTTGGCGCAGGTCGGCCAGTATCACAGCGCGCGGGTCGTTTCGCTTTTGTTTCTGGGGATCGCCGAAATGTTGGCGGGCATGGCCACGCCCCACCTGGCGTGCGACTGGGAAGCGGGACGCCGCGTCGAAGTTTCGCGCAGGTTGAATTTCATCCTCAAGCTGTTTGCCTTGGGTCTGTACCTCGCGAGCGTCGGGCTGCTGCTCGCCTCGCCGCTGCTGTTTGGCGTGGCGCTGGCCGGCAAGTACGCCGCCGGAATGGTCCTGTTGCCCTGGACGCTCACGTACTGCACCTGGGGCGCGCTGGCCGTCGTGGCCACGAACTACCTGTGGTGCGCGGAACGGGCACGTTGGGCCAGCCTGTCGCTGGCCCTGGGGCTGGCGACCAATGTCGGTCTCAACGCCTGGTTGCTGCCGCGATTCGGGTTGTTCGGGGCGGTTTGGGCGACCTCGGCCGCCAATTTTGCCATGCTCGCCGCGATGTACGCCTCGGCCTGGTCGTGCGGCATGCGGTTTCACCGGGGGACCCTGCTCGCCTCGGTAGCGCCTCTGGCCGTCGCCTTCGGAACCTGGCCCGCGCTGCTCGTGTCGATCGCGCTGACCCTGCTTGGCTTGCGCGGCAACTGGCTTTTCACGCCCCAGGAACAGCAAGAACTCGCCGCCTCGGTCCGCCGCTTCTTCCGAACCGTTGCCACATGGTTCTCTGAACCTGTCCTAAAAGAAACGAACCACGGACTTACCGAGAGCACAGAGGCACTACCGGCTGAACAAGAGGATGAGAACGTATATGAAATCGCGAGTCGATGACAAGGATTCTCTTTGTCAGGTCTGCTTGTCTTGTCCCCGGCGACTTTGTGGTTAATACGATGAGCACCATGCACCTCTCGATCCCGCTCGATGTTTCCGACGCCGCCATCGTCGCGAACACCGAACGCGCGCCCCTGCGCGTGATGTTCGTCATCACCTGCATGCCGGTCGGAGGCGCCGAGACGCTCTTGGTCAACCTGGTCAGGCGGCTCGATCGCGATCGCTTCTTGCCGGAGCTCTGTTGCCTCAAATACTTCGGCCCGTTGGGCGAAGTGCTGGCCGCCGAGATCCCGGCCTTCACCGGCCTGCTATCCAACAAGTACGACGTGTTCGTGCTCAGCCGGCTAACCCGCCTGCTCAAGCAGAGGCGGGTCGACGCGGTGATTACCGTGGGCACGGGGGGCGACAAAATGTTCTGGGGCCGGCTGGCGGCCTGGCGAGCCGGCGTGCCGGTGATCGCCTCAGCCCTGCACTCGACGGGCCTTCCCGACCACGTCGAATGGCTCAACCGGCGCCTGGCGCCCATTACCGACGCCTTCATCGCCGTGGCCGAGCCGCACGCCCGTTACCTGGCCGAGCACGAGGGTTGCCCGGCGGACAAAGTGCGCGTGATTCCCAACGGCGTCGACACCGAGCGGTTTCGGCCCCTTCCCGCAAATACCGATCTGCGAGTCGATCTCGGCCTGCCGCCCGACGCGCCGGTGGCGGCCATCGTGGCCGCATTGCGGCCGGAGAAAAACCATGAGCTCTTTCTGGCGGCGGCGGCCCGCATTCACCACGCCCGCCCCGACGCACGGTTATTGGTGATCGGCGACGGCGCCGAGCGATCGAAGCTGGAAACCCTGACGAGCCAGCTCGGACTGACCGACTCGGTGTCGTTTCTCGGCACGCGCAGCGATATTCCCGAGTTGCTGTCGTTGGTCGACGTTCTTCTCCTGACGTCGCACATGGAGGCCAATCCGGTTTCGATCCTCGAGGCCCTGGCTTGCGGAAAGCCCGTGGTGGCTACCCGCGTCGGTTCGATTCCCGAGTCCGTCCACGACGGCAAGAACGGCTACCTCGTCGCCCCGGGCGACGAAGAGGCCCTCGCGTCGCGGGTGCTCGATCTGTTCGCCGCCCCCGACCTCGCCCGGCGGCTTGGCCTGGCCGGCCGCGAGGCGGTCGTCGAGCGCTGGTCGCTGGCGCGGATGGTGGCCGGCTACGAGGAGTTGATCGAGGGAATCTACGCCCGCAAAGTCGAGTCGTGTATCATGGCGGGATGAAAACCTCTCGTCTTGAGCAGCTTCTCGACCGCGGCATCGTCGCGATCATCCGCTCGTCCGATTCCAGCCGGCTTGTCGACGTGGCCGAGGCGCTCTTGGCCGGAGGCGTGTCGGTGATGGAGGTCACGTTCACGGTGCCCCGCGCCCATCAGGTGCTGGAAGAGGTCGCCGGCCGGCTGGGCGACCGCATTCTTCTGGGCGCGGGGACGGTCCTCGACGCCGCCACGGCCCGCATCGCTATTCTGGCGGGGGCCGAGTTCATCGTCTCGCCAGTGGTCAGTCACGAAGTGATCGCCTGCTGCCGGCGCTACAGCAAGCTCAGCCTGCCGGGAGCGTTCACGCCCACCGAGATTCTCACGGCGTGGGAAGCGGGGGCCGACGTCGTGAAGGTGTTCCCCTCCGAGGTCACGGGACCCGCTTATTTGAAAGCGGTGCGCGCCCCGTTGCCGCAGGTCCGCTTGATGCCGACCGGCGGCGTGAACCTGGAGACGGCCGCGGATTTTCTGCGGGCCGGCGCCTGCGCCCTGGGCGTCGGCGGCTCGCTCGTCGAGTCGAAAGCGGTCGCCGCCGGCGACATGGCGCGCATCGAAACCTTGGCTCGTCAATACATGGCGATCGTCCGCGAGACGCGGGCCAGCCTGAACCCTGGATCCTGAAGCGGCTTCGACGCATGGCATGTCCTCGCTGCGGAGCGGATAGCACGAGTCTTTTGCCCGCCGTCGGCGGCCGGACCGTTTGCCGCCGCTGCGGGGCGAGCGTCGTCACCGCCGGCGCGGAACCGGCCGCATCCGCGACGGTCGTCGAGCAGCGGAGGCGCGCGCCGGTGGCCACCATCGTGCTCTTGATCGTCGTCGTTTTATTTTCGTGCCTGTATCTGGGCGGCCGCATCGCCATTCGCGCCCTCGAAGCCCGCATGCGCCGCGACGAATGCGAGCGCCAACTGCACAAGATCTCCGTGGCGCTGCAGAACTACGCGGATGAAAACGGCGTCTACCCGCCGGCCGTCACGCGCGACGCCACGGGACGGCCGCTGCACAGTTGGCGCGTGCTGATCCTGCCGCACCTGGAAAAGGCGGACGCCGAATTGCACAAGGAGTACCACTACGACGAGCCCTGGGACGGCCCTCACAATCGCGAACTCGCCAGCCGGATGCCCGGCACCTACCGCTGCCCGGAAGATCCGGGCGCGGGCGACTCCTACACGTCTTATGTGGCGATTGTCGACGGCGCGACGGGCGAATTCGCCGCCTATCCGGCCGGCGGCAGCAACGCGCCCCCTAAAAAAACTCCGATGACCAAATACCTGGTCGTCGAATCGGCCGAGTCGGGGATCAACTGGATGGAGCCGAAAGACATCACGCTTGGTTCCAACGGTCAGCCCACGAATCCCCTACCTGACCACTTCGGCTATCACGTCGGCGGCAGCCTCGCGCTGAAGGAAGACGATGAGAAAGTCGTCTTGCCGGACGACCAAGTCGCGAAGGCCATCGTCGCCAAGCCCGGCGGGTGATCAAAAGCGGCTTTGGCTCGCTTGACGATCGTGTAGGCTGTGTCCCGTTCAGACGTTTCAGGCTCCCGTCGTTTAACCCCATTTCCCGCGGCTCCCGACCCTAATCCCTACCAGGCCCCGACCGGACCAATGAGGAAGATCAGCGGGGCACGTCGTGATACCAGCCGTGCCAGGCCGATTGCCGACGACGGAAGAGGGTGATGTAAAACGGGTTGGTCTCGACGAGCGTTCGTAAGATCGGCCATCGATCAAACCGGCGGCAGGACGGAACCACGCGTACGTCGCGGAGGAAGCGGACTCGCTGTCCTCGTCCCTTGGCGAGTTGGCGAAGCCGCCAGTAGAAATCGACGTCCTCGCCCATGTACAGCGTGTCGTCGTAACCGTTCAGGGTGGTAAAGGCTTCTCGCCGGCAGAATTGAGTGGCCCCCTGGGCCATCCCCAGCGTAAGCCCGACCACGCGCCACAGCCGGAGGTAGGCTCGTATCAAGATCCGAGCGGGCCGGTAATCGATGTCGACCGCACCGCCCACACAGGTCGGCTCGTGCATCACCTCGACGATTCGGCTCAACAGTTGCTTCGGAACCAGCGTGTCGGCGTCAAGAAAGACGAGCAAGTCGCCCCCCGCCGCGGCGGCGCCGCTGTTTCGCACCCGCGCGATGTTATGCTCTGGCGTCGAAACGATACGCGTGCCGAAGGAGGCCGCAATCTCGGCCGTGCGGTCCGTGCTGGCGTTATCGACCACGACCACCTCGACGCGATGCTCGCGTTGGTCACCAAGATAGGCGACCGCCTGATCGACGCACTCGAGCGTGCGCGGCAGGTAAAGCTCTTCGTTAAAAGCGGGAATGACGACGGACAGCGACGGCATATCGTCTATTTATATAGACGATATGCGGGGGTGCGGAGATCGTCAAGCATGCTGTCAGAACCAGAGTTGCAGGGCGGGCGTCGATCGCGAACCTACGGACCGCAGTCCTACCAGGATCGAGAGGCTCTTCGCCGGCCCCCGCCGGTCTGCGTTCAAGTGGCGCGAGCCTAAGTGTCCATCAACCCCCGCCGCGCCAGCCGCCAGGCGGACCACCGATCCGCCAAAAGTGATCCCCGCGGCCCTGCGGGAGGCGTTTGCCAACGACCAAAACTGGTGGGCACGCAAAATTGACTTGCCTTAATATCCGCCGCGCGTATCATTCGCTCCAAGAGCTATGGCGACACTTAGGAAAAAGAATTCTATGCGCCGTATGCTCGCTCTCGTTCTACTTGGCTCCGCCCTGCTGGCCTCTTCGGCCCGAGCCGATTTTCTCTATGAAGATTTTTCCAGCACGACCGGACTTCAACTAAACGGCAACGCCACGACAGGAGTCGTGGCGCCTGCGACGGGTACGGCCCTCAGACTGACGCCAGGGGGCACCTTCCAAGCGGGAAGCGCCTTCACCACGGCGATGGTCCCGCTCAACAATCAGGCCTCGTTCAGCACCTATTTCCAGTTTCAGATGCCTAACGCGGGCGGACTCGCCGACGCCGACGGGCCCGGTGCCGACGGCATCGTGTTCGTGGTGCAGACGGTGTCCAATAGCGTCGGTTCCTCGGGCGGCGGAATCGGTTACCAAGGAATTCCGCACAGCCTCGGCGTCGAGATCGACACGTTCGACAACAACTTGCCGGCCGATCAAAACGGGAACCACGTCGGTGTCGACGTGAATGGAAACATCGATTCGCTTGCCCAGGTGCCTGAGCCCACACGATTCAACAACGGCCAGATCTGGAATATGTGGGTTGATTACAACGGCAGCTCGAAAATGCTGGACATAAACTGGTCGCTGAGTACGACGCGCCCGGCGGTTCCGCAAATCGCCTTCTCGCTGGCGCCGCAGGGAGGTCTGGTCGGGCTTCTGGGTCAGAGCAGCGCGTTCGTGGGCTTCACGGCCGCGACAGGCGCGGGTTTCGCGGATCAGGACATCCTCAATTGGCAATTCCGCCAGGACTTCAGCCCGATCAGCACCGTGCCCGAGCCCGGCACGCTCACGCTCGCCGGCCTGGGAATGGCCAGCCTTTTTGGCTGGCACTGGCGGCGGCGGAAGCCGACGGCCGCCTGAAGCTGCACGATTCGCGCGGTCTGAGCGGGGCACTCAGCCCGCGCGGCGGCGGGCCCGCCAGGCGTCAACCTGCTTGATAACGGCGTCGATCGCCCGCGATGGTTCAGCCTCGATGGCCTCGAAATGCCGCGTGGCGCGGCTGCCGGCGCTCACGGCGATGTTGCAGGAGCAACGGTAATACCGTCCTTCGCCACCCCAGGTCTCCAGTCGATAGTAAGTCGCCCCGAGCCGCCGCAGCCGCCGCTCTCCGTCGGCCAGCACGTTGTCGGCTGCGCCGGACGAGCGATCGACCGCTACGAGTGCGCCCTGGTCTTCCGCCAAGTCTTCGCCAGGCGATTCCGCAAGTTCACCGCGCGGTTGCGAGTAGACCGTCTTTTGAAGCCCGCCCGCCCGCGGCTCCCTGCCGGAGTCGTCGATTCGATGCGGCAAAGGCGAAGGGGCGAAGTGCGCCGTCATGTCGCGCGTTCTGGCGGCTCGGGCGGTGCGCGGCGGTGGGCTCCAGAGCGGCGCGGTTTCTACGGGCGCGGCTGAGGGGGGTGAAAGCAGCCCCTCGTCGATCGGCCGAACGCCCGTAATGTGGGCGGTCGGCAGCCGGAGATTATGGTCGGCGGCGGCGAACCCGACGCTCGGCTGGACCGGGGCGGAGGGGGCGAAGTCTTCGACGGTCAGAACCGAGGGAGGCGCCGGTTCGTCGCCGTCCGCCGGAGGGCGGCTCCAAGGGGACGTTTTGCCGCGACCGTCGAACGCCGATTGGACGACTTTGGGCAGGGCCGTTCCAAACACGGCCGCCAGCGGCACTGCCACCAGGCACGTGATCATGATCGCCGTGCGTAACGCCACCATGGCCGACGATTGCATGGTCGGTTCGACTCCCTTCGCATTTCGCGGCCGGCCCAGCGGCCAACCGCACCAGTCGGGCGACCTCCTTGTCGCCTGGGTGAGCTCGCGCGAACGAAATCTGGCGCGCAGGCTCACCCACCTTTTGAAAATGGTCGCGGATCATAGCCAGCCCCAACTTCGGCGACAAGATCAGCCTGCCGCCATCGCAATGGAGCCCAAGGAGCCCGCCGTCGACCGATCTTCCCGCCCGTTCAAGCTCTGCCACCATTTCTCCCAGACACCGGGCGACGAGCCGAAAACCCGGCCGGAGATGCACTCCAAGGCCCAAGTCGCCTCCGCGCGAAACCGCGGTGATCGCGAACGGCCAGAAGAGCCCGAAATGTTCCCGTACAGCTAAGGCCACCAGGGCGGCGAGCACGGCGTCAACCACCAGCAAGATAACCAATCCTTGTCTCTGCGCGCGACGCTGCCGCCGCGCGACTTGGCTGGCGGTGAGGCGCTTCGCTGCTTCCTTTTGCCGGCAGGTGAGGCAATCGACGTTTGTGTCTTTTCGGCTGGCGGGCTGGAACGGCCGGCCGCACGTCTGACAAGGCCGCCGAAGCCGGCGAGCACGGAGAGCGCCGAAGAAGAGGAGCCAGACCACCAATCCAACGATCGCCGGCCAGATCGTGGGAGCCGGCGCCGCGCCGAAGAGCGACTGTCGGGGCTGGAGCGTAGCCACATCCCAAAGATCCACCCTGTCGAATCCGCCCACCAAGAACGTGTTCCCCTTCACACCGGCGGCCACCTGCGACATAGGGACGGAGTCGCGCGCGGAGAGCGCCTTGAGGCTGGTCGGCTCAACGAATACGACGCCCGCGAGACCAACGAGCGCAAGGGTACGCCCGTCTGGCGGAAAGCATAACCTGTGGAACGAGTCTTCAGCGGGGAGAGGAAGCGTCTCCCATTCGCCCGTCGCTAGCCGCCACCTTTGTAGTTTCCGGGTATCGTCCACGGCGGCACCCGGAGTCAAGTTCGTGGTGGCCAAACGTATCGCCATCAAGGCGGAGCCATCGGGCGACCATTGCAGATCGGCATAGCTCGCCGCGGTTCCCTCGGCGCCACCGAATCGCTGCAAAAGCTCTCGAGTCGAGCTGTCGTAGATCTCCAAGCAGCCTGAGTAATCCACCATGGCAAACATCCGGCCATCGGGCGAATATCGAACCTTTGTTCCTTTGACCGCCACACGGCCGAGCGACCTGTCGCCCTCCAAATCCAGAAACTCGACGAACTGGCCATCCGTTACCGAGAGCACCGGCTCCGTGGGCGAGAAAGCGAGGTCGGTAAGGCTCACCGGCAAGATTTTTACCATCTTGCCCGTGGCGACCTCCCACACGGCGCCGCCGCGCAAGTCGCCGACCGCCGCGAACCGGCCGTCGAACGACAGGGCCAGGTCAAAGTCGCCTTGGGTTTGCAGCGTGGCCTTGGGCCTCCCTTTGCTGTCCCAGATGAGTAGTTTTCCGTCGCCCAGCAGGGCGCCGAACGTCGAGCCGTCGGCCGACGCGGCCACCGACGCGACCATATTCGCAAGACTCGCCGCCTGTCGTATGGTTCGCCCGATCGGTACCGCGATCGCCAGCACCAGCGCGGCCAGCGTCACCCAGAGCAGCAATTCGGCGAGTGTGAAACGACGGTTCATAGAGAATCACGCGAGGCCGATCGCCCGGTGCCTTTGGCCGGCGAAATTCACCGGCCGCCCGCCACCGATATTCTAGCTTGATGCGCCGCTTGTCGCGGGATGCCAACGCGTGTTCGCAGTGGGTTCTTTCGCGACGGCGCACCGCAAAGGTGATGGCCCAGGCCGCGGGACAGATAAACGGATCGGGGCCAGGATCGGGTCCAATTAACCACGCGGGGGAAAGCAACGTGCACGCCGAGCCGTAAAGTGGGCAATCGGCGCAGGCGATGGAATAGGTATGGCAGAGATTGGCAAACAATGGCAGGCCCGCGGGCGCCACCGCGGCCCACACACTGTCTGTGCGGCAACGCCGCTCCGTTTGCGGAGCAAGCGGGCTGCCGACATTTGGACTTGGCCGTTTGGTGGTGTACCGTGAACGAAGTTGGAATGCCAAAATAAGTAGTGCGGGACGAGCGACGCGAGTCACACAAGTGCCCGTTCGCCTATGACTCCAATGCGTCTCCTAAGATTTGCCGAGCGGTCTCCGGTGACCGTCACGATCGAACTGGCGGCCATCATTGTCACCGGCTGGTGGTGGCTAGGCGGCGACGTCGAGATGCTCACCGTCGACTATCGCGTCTGGCAGGGACAGGTTTGGCGCCTGGTCAGCTCGGTCCTGCCGCATGTCGATATCCTTCACCTTGTCTTTAACCTCTACTGGCTTGTAGTATTTGGCAGCCGCGTCGAGGAAGTGTTTGGCTCCCTGCTCACCGCGCTATTTCTGGCAATGTTCGCGGTCGGCTCGCAAGCCGCGGAATACGCGCTGGTCGGCGGGGGCGTCGGCCTGTCGGGCGTAGGATACGGATTATTCGGGTTCCTTTGGGTGCTCGGCAAACGCGACCTGCGATTTGCCGACGCTATCACCTCACAGATCGCGCAATTGTTCGTCCTCTGGTTCTTTTTATGTCTCGTTTTGACCTACACCGGCACCTGGCATGTGGCGAACGTCGCCCACGCGTCCGGCGCGGGGTTTGGCGTCCTGGCGGGACTTGTCATGGCACAGCCCGCCGGATATCGCCGTCTGGTGGCCGCCGGCGGGCTCATCTGCGTTTTGGCGGCCGTCTTGACCATCGCAGGCTTTGCCCGTCCCTACGTCAACCTGACCGGCGCGGCGGGGCAGGAGCTCGCCTTCCAGGGATACGAGGCCTTGCAACGCGATGACAACGGGGCGGCCATCGAAGCGCTGGAGGCTGCCGTCCGCCAGCCAAACGCCCAAGCCGATTGGTGGCACAACCTGGGCATCGCCTACCAGCGAGAATCCCGATATCCTGATGCCGAGCGAGCATATCGCCGCGCGCTGGAGCTCAACCCGGCCGACTCCGAGTCCCGCGCGGCGTTGGAATGGTTTGAATCGCAGAAGGCAGGGGAGTGATTGACCGCGGGTTGGGTTGCTCGTGCCCCGCCCACACCAACCCGAAGCGTCAGCGAGGGAAATGTAGTCGAGGCGAAGCCAATCGGCGCTCCGCCCTCGCTGACGCTTCGGGTTAGTGTGACCCCGTCACGACTGTAACTATGTCCGCTCGCATCTACCTCGATAACAACGCCACCACTCGGCTGGCGCCCGAAGCAGCCGAGGCTATGGCCCGCGCGGCAAAAGACTGGGGCAACCCTTCGAGCCAACATTCCTTCGGCCGCCGAGCACGGCAGGTGCTGGAAGACGCGCGAGAAGCGATCGGCAGCCTGCTCGGAGCCGACCTGACCGGCTTTCCGCCCGATCGGGTCATCTTCACCAGCGGCGGCACCGAGGCGAATAACCTGGCCCTGTTCGGGCTGGTCGGAAAGCGAGCTGGGCACCTGATTATCTCGAATGGGGAACACCCCTCCATCACCTCCGCCGCCGAGGCTATGGCCGCGAGCGGCTGCACCATCGACAGACTACCGGTCACCCCGACGGGTGAAGTGATCGTCGACGAGTTGCGACGACGCTTGCGGCCCGACACGCGGCTGGTCTCGGTGATGCTGGCCAACAACGAAACGGGCGTTCTGCAGCCGGTGGAGCGCATCTCGCAAATCGCCGCCGAGGCCGGAGTGCCGGCCCATACCGACGCGGTGCAGCCCGTCGGCAAGCTGCCGGTCAACTTTCGCTCACTGGGCGTGACAACCATGGCGGTCACCGCCCACAAATTTCACGGACCGATCGGCGTCGGGGTGCTCGTCGTCCGCGCCGGGGTCGAGCTGATGCCCATGCTCTTCGGCGGACACCAGCAGGAAGGTTTCAGACCCGGCACCGAGCCGGTTGCACTTGCGGCCGGCATGCGGGCGGCGCTTGAGGCCTGGCACCGCGAGGCGGACGATCGGATGCGCCGGATGCAGGCGCTTCGCGACGAGTTTGAAGCGCTCTTGCTAACACAATGGCCAGATTTGGTGATTCACGGGCGACAGGCCAACCGCCTGCCGCAAACCTCGCACATCGCCTTTGCGGGGGTCGACGGCCAGACGCTCGCAATGGCCCTCGACCTGGCGGGCGTCGCCTGTTCGACCGGCTCCGCCTGCGCCAGCGGGTCGAGCGAGCCGTCGCCCATTCTGCTGGCAATGGGGCTTAACGAAGGGCTCGCGCGGGCCAGTTTGAGGTTCAGTTTCGGCTCCGATTCGACGGCTGAGGAGATGCGCGAGGCGGCTCGCCGCATCTCATTGACGTACAATAAGTTGCGTCTTCAGAATCCGTGCCCAGAATTCGCCAGAAGCAGTCGCGTGTCGGCCGCGAATCCGCTATAATCAGCCGATTGGCGAACAGGCCATTTTTGCGGTGCGGGAGGGTGCCGAAGCGTGCGGTTCCGCGGGGGTGCGGAAACGTGTCGCTTGGAGGAAAAAACCCGGCAGCTCCAGCCCAATATCTCGTTTCTTTTGGCGCAATCGGCGGCGTTGAGGACGGAGCCGGATTTGACAAACGGCGTTGTAACCCTTCCCCTGGCGGGACACTGGACGGTCGACGAGTCCGATCTCGGGGCTGCGGCCAGCGGTCGCGTGCGCGAGTTTGTTCTGGGACCCGAGAATCTACTCGTCGCGGCCACCGTCCAACGTTTGCTCGACGTCGGAGAACCCGACTTAAAAGAGCGGGCGGAACAGGATCGGCAGCCGGATCCCAGCGAGCCTTCTGCTCAAGACAGATCATTCTCGGCGGGCGACGACTCGGGCCGTTTTGGGCGCCTCTCTCCGATCGTCTTCTGCGGCGTGCCGGGCGCCGGCAAGTCGCACCTGGTGGGTGGCCTGGCCGAAGCCTGGCAGCGCCTGCGACCGAACGACAACGTTACGCTCCTCAAGGGCTCCCAGTTCGCGCAGCAGTTCGCCGAGGCGGTCGAGAAGAACGAGGTCAGCCGCTGGCACGCGCCCCTGCGCTCCGCCGATCTGTTTGTCCTCGAGGATCTGGTGCAGCTTGCCGGAAAACCGGGCGCCCAGATCGAACTGCTCTGCACACTTGACGAGCTGAACGACCGCGGCGCTCTGGCGGTGGTCACGTCGCGGCTGGCGCCACACGATCTGACGAACTTCTTGCCCGAGCTCCAAAGCCGCCTGACGGCCGGCTTGTGCATACCGCTTGTCTTGCCCGAAGTCGAGGCACGACGGCAGATCCTGGGAAACCTGTGCGACGCCCGCAAAGTCACCCTCAGCGAGAATTCGCTGCGGCAACTGGCCCGTTCACTTCCCTTGTCGGCGCCGGAACTGGCGGGCGTCCTGGTCAACCTACAGCATGTCGCTCAGACCGCCGGCCAGTCGCTCGACGACCACCTCGTGCAGACCTACCTCGTGCAACGCAACGCCTCGCGGCAGCCGCAACTGCGGACCATCGCCTTGCACACGGCCCGGCACTTTTCGTTGTCGATGACCGACCTGCGGAGCCCTTCGCGCCGCCGGGGAGTGGTCGTGGCCCGTGACGTGGCCATGTATCTGGCCCGCCACCTCACGTCAAAAAGTTTGAAGCAGATCGGCCGCTATTTCGGCGGCCGCGACCATACGACCGTGCTGCACGGCTGCCGGAAGACCGAATCGCTGATGCTCACTGACCCGGTGACACACGACGCCGTCCTTAGTTTGCGTCACCGGCTGCTGTCGAAATAGGGGATGATTCTGAACTACGAAGTTCGATCTGTCGCCGCGGGGCCTCGAACGATGCTGTGGAAAACCTGTCACCAGACTGTCCAAAAAATGGCCCTCAGTAGCGGTTGCCAACAGTCGCCCGGCCAGCCGCCAGAACGACGATCAATCTCGAACAGACCGCTCACAACACGCTAACAAATGACCAACGTTTTTCACACACTCGTTGCTACCATCTTAAGCGTCGGAACTGAAACGAGATGCGGCGATCATTGGCAGGCAAACTGACATGGCGACCAATCGGATTACTACTGCTGCTGTAAATGAAATTAAATAGATTACTAACCTGCCTTTAGCAGACTTCCTGAGAGGCCAGACCTCCCAAGAGTTCTGCCACCCAGGCCACGCCGTACGCCCGAGCCGGGGCTTATCCAAAAGGAATTGAACACCCAATGAAAGTCGTTTGCGATCGCGAGAAGCTCCTAGCCTCGTTTCAAACCGCCAGCGCCGTGGCGCCGAGCCGCAGCCCCAAGCCGATTCTGCAAAACGTCAAATTCGAGGTCGCGGGTAGCGGCGAGGCGGTCGGTACGATGATGGCCACCGACCTGGAGGTGGGTGTCCGCGTGAATTCGCCGGGTGTCGAGGTCGATGCGCCTGGCAGCGCGATTCTCCCCATCGCCAAGTTTGCCTCCATCTTGCGAGAATCGTCTGACGCGAAGTTACGGCTGGAGACCGACGGTCAGGGGACGGTTGTTCGCGGCGACCGGAGCGAGTTCCGGCTGCCTGCCGAAAATCCCGAAGAGTTTCCCACGGTTGCCCAGTTCAACGAATCCAAATACCACGAGCTGCCCGGAAGGTTGCTCCGCGAGATCATCCGTCGCACGGTGTTTGCCACCGACGTAGAGAGTAGCCGCTACGCCTTGGGGGGCGTGTTGATCGAGTTGACGGCCGACAAGATCACGGCGGTAGGCACCGATGGGCGCCGTCTGGCCATGATGGAGGCCCCGGCCCGCTCGGTGGGCGGGCATCAAACGGGGGACAACACCACGATCATCCCCACCAAGGCCATGCACTTCATCGAGCGGGCGCTGGCCGACGGCGAGGCCGAGGTGCAGATCGCCGTGCGGGCCAACGACGTGCTTGTCAAAACCGAGCGGGCCACAATTTACTCCCGCCTGGTCGAAGGCCGGTTTCCCAAGTGGCGGGATGTTTTTCCGCGGCGGCCCGACGCCACCAAGATCGAGCTGGTGGTCGGACCCGTTTATTCGGCCGTGCGACAGGCGGCCATCGTCACCGACGAGGAGAGCCGCGGCGTCGACTTCACGTTCGGCGAAGGCAAACTGCTCTTGTCCGGCCGGTCGGCCAAGGTGGGCCAGTCGCGCGTGGAGTTGCCGATTCCTTACGACGGCAAATTAATCACCATCACGCTCGACCCGCGCTATGTGAACGACTTCTTGAAGGTGCTCGACCCGGAAAAGAACTTCACCCTCGAACTGAAAGACGCCGAAAGCGCGGCCGTGTGCAACACCGACGACGGCTACGGCTATGTGATCATGCCCTTGGCACGTGAAAGGTAGGAAGGTTGCCAGGAAATCGGCAGGACGGCCCGCGGCGGCCGCAAAAGATGGGAGACGTGCTGGCCGAGTTGATGGCCCGACGCGGCTACGCTCGGCAGCAGGCCTCGGCCAACTACGAAGCGGCCTGGCGCGAGGCGGCCGGCGAACTTTTGGCCCGGTACACTCGTGTAGGCGTCGTGCGGCGCGGCGCCCTGGAAGTGACGGTGGCCAATTCCGTCTTGTTGCAGGAATTGACGTTTCAGAAGCAAACCATCCTCGGGCACCTTGGCCGACTGTTGCCTGAGGAACGAATCGACAAACTGCGGCTGCGCGTCGGACCGATCAAGTAGTCGGACACGCGTCGGCCTACGCACGCCGGATAAAAACCTTATGTCAGAAGAGCAAGCGCCCAAAAACGAACCACGCCCGAACCTTCCTCCCGCCGGCAGCTCGCCCGACGTGCAGGACTATCGCAAGGCCGAGACCGACTACGGCGCCGAGCAGCTTGAGCACCTCAGCGATCTCGAGCACGTGCGCGAGCGGCCGAGCATGTATATCGGCGACACGACGGTCCGCGGCCTGCACCATCTGGTTTACGAGGTGGTCGACAACTCGATCGACGAGGCGATGGCCGGCCACGCCAAAAACATCAGCGTCACGATCAACACCGACGGCTCGGTGACCGTCGAGGACGACGGCCGCGGCATTCCCGTCGAGGTTCACCCCGACCTGGGCGTCTCGACGTTGCAGGGCGTGATGTGCGTCTTGAAGTTCGGCGGAAAGTTTTCGAAGGGCGCGTATCAAACGTCCGGCGGGTTGCACGGCGTGGGCGTGACCGTGGTCAACTTCCTCTCGGAGTGGTGCGAGGTGGAGGTCCGCCGCGGCGGGCACGTCTACCAGCAGGAATACGAGCGAGGCGTTCCCACGGCCGAAGTCCGCCGCATCGGCACCACCGACAAACGCGGCACGAAAACCACCTTCAAGCCCGACCCGCTGATCTTCCCCACGACCAAGTTCAACTACAACACGCTGCACAAGCGGCTGCAGGAGCTGGCGTTTCTCAACCGCGGCGTGAAGGTCATCTTCCGCGACTCCCGCACGGGCGAGGGCGAGACCTTCCAGTATGAGCGGGGCATCGTCGAGTTTGTCGAGCACCTCAACCGGGCCACGGAGGCGGTGCACCCCGACGTGATCTACGTAGCGGGCGAGTTCGAGGGGGTCGGCGTGGAAGTGGCCATGCAGTATTCCGGCGAATACACCGAAAACGTCTCCAGCTTCGTCAACAACATCAACACGATCGAAGGCGGCACGCACGTGTCGGGCTTCCGCTCGGCTCTCACCCGCACGCTCAACAGCTACGGGAAAAAAGAGAACCTCTTCAAAGACCTCGTGCCGACGGGCGACGATTTTCGCGAGGGTCTCACGGCCGTGATCTCCATCCGCGTGCCGGAGCCGCAGTTCGAGGGCCAGACCAAGACCAAGCTGGGCAACAGCGAGGTGGAAGGGATCGTCAATTCGGCCGTGGGCGATTACCTGGCCCGCTACCTGGAAGAGAATCCCAAGGTGGCCCGGCTGATCGCGCAAAAGGGTCTGCTGGCGGCCGAGGCCCGCGAAAGCGCCCGCAAGGCGCGGCAGATGGTCCGCGAACGCAAAGGGGCGCTTTCGGGCGGCGGCCTGCCCGGCAAGCTGCGAGACTGCACGAGCCGCGAAGTCGAAAAGTGCGAGCTCTACCTCGTGGAGGGCGACTCGGCCGGCGGCAGCGCCGAAGGTGGCCGGCTGCGCGAGTATCAGGCCATCCTCCCCTTGCGAGGCAAGATCATCAACGCCTTCAAGAGCCGCGAAGACAAGGTGCTGGCCAACGAAGAGGTGCGCAGCATGATCGCGGCCATCGGCGTCGGCATCGGCGAGGAGATCGACCTGGAGAGACGGCGATACAACAAGATCGTGATCATGACCGACGCCGACATCGACGGCTCGCACATCCGCACGCTCCTGCTCACCTTCTTTTATCGCCAGATGTACCCGCTGATCGCGGGCGGCTACGTTTACGTCGCCCAGCCGCCGCTATTCCGTGTGCGCGCCAAGAAGCGTTCCTACTACGTGCAGACGGAAGAAGAGATGAGAAACCATCTTCTGGCGATGGGTCTGGCCGAGTGCGTGTTCGACGCGGGCGACGACCGGCTGGTGGAAGGGGACGAGATCAAACGGTTGTGCACCATCCTTTCGGTGATGGAAGACTCGATCGTGGCGCTGGAAAGGCGCGGCATCAGCCTGCGCCAGCACGCGTCGCGGCAGGACGCCACAACGAAGCGGCTGCCGGTCTACCACGTGTTCGTCGGCTCGCAGGAGCGCTGGTTCACGACGCGCGAGGAACTCGACAAGTTTGTGGCGGAGCAGGAGGTTCAAACCGGCAGCGAACTGGCGGTGACCGACCATCCGGCCGGCGCGCAGGGCAGCAACGGCCACGCGGCGCAGCGTCTCACGATCGTCGAGCTGCACGAGGTCCGCTCGCTCAACAACCAGCTCGCCGAGCTGGCGAAAATGGGTTTCGACATCCAGGCTCTCATCCCGCAGCATCGCACCGGCATTCAAGAATCGCGCTACAAGCTGCGCCGCGGCGAGAGTGAGACCGGCTTGGACGACTTGCGCGGCCTGCTCGCAGCCGTGCGTTCGGCCGGCGAGAAGGGCCTTCAAGTCACCCGTTTCAAGGGTCTTGGAGAAATGAACGCTGAGGAGTTGCGCGAGACGACGTTGCACCCCGACCATCGCACGATGTCGCAGGTGCGCATGGAGGATGCCAGCGCCGCCGACGATCTCTTTCGGATCTTGATGGGCGACAAAGTCGAGCCCCGCCGCGAGTTCATCGAGAAGCACGCGCTGGAAGTTCGCAACCTGGACGTATAGTAGCAGTCACGCTCCGCGTGCCGTTGCTTGGGGGACGTTGGACGGTCGAAGCCCCGTCTTTCGCCGGAACATCCCTTACTGCTTTGACGCCGCCGCGAATCCACCCGGGGCCCCACCAAGCGCGAATCGTAAGCGAGGAGCACGACGCAACTTCCCTCGCTCACGCTTCAGGTTAGTATCGGCGCAGTCTGCGCGCAAGCCTAGGGGGCCGGTGAATAATCCGGGCTAACTATAAAAACAAACCAGCCGGCCTCAAAACGAGACCGGCTGGTCGAATATAGTAACTGCCTAATGCGACGCTCGGTCGAACGGGCCGACGCGATCAATCAATAAAACTCGCGCGTTCCGCCCGACCCTAGAGGCCGCTTAGTACAGGTCTTCCGCGCCGCCGTGCCCGCCGGCCTTCTTGCCTTCCTTCGGCTTCTCGGCGATGAGGGCATCGCTCGTGAGCAGCAGGATGGCCACGCTCGAGGCGTTCTGCAGCGCCGTGCGAGTCACCTTGGTCGGGTCGATGATCCCGGCCTTCACCATGTCTTCGTACACGTCGGTGGCCGCGTTATAGCCGAAGTTGCCTTTGCCTTCGAGCACCCTCTCGCACACGATGCCGCCGTCCTGGCCCGCGTTGCTGGCGATCCAGGTGAGCGGCGACTTGCAGGCACGCTTCACGATGTTGTAGCCGACCTCCTGATCGTGCGCGAGGCCCTCCGGCTTGCACTGCGACGAAGCACGCAACAGGGCCACCCCGCCGCCGGGCAGAATTCCCTCTTCCACCGCCGCACGCGTGGCGTGCAGGGCGTCTTCGACGCGGGCCTTCTTCTCCTTCATCTCGCTCTCGGTGGCCGCACCCACGTTCACCTTGGCCACGCCGCCGGCCAGCTTCGCCAGGCGCTCGTTGAGCTTCTCCTTGTCGTAGTCGCTGGTGGAGTTGTCGATCTCGCGGCGGATCTGGTCGATGCGGGCCTTGATGTCGTTGGAGCGACCGGCCCCCTCGATGATCGTCGTGTTGTCCTTGTCGACCACCACCTTCTTGGCACGGCCAAGGTCGGTGATGGGGAGGTTCTCCAGCTTGATCCCCAGGCTTTCGAAGATGGCCTGGCCGCCGGTGAGGATGGCGATGTCTTCCAGCATCGCCTTGCGGCGATCGCCGTAGCCGGGCGCCTTGACCGCACAGCACTTGAACGTGCCGCGCAACTTGTTGATCACCAGCGTGGCCAAGGCTTCGCCTTCCACGTCTTCGGCGATGATCAACAGCGGCTTGCCGGCGTTGACCACCGCTTCCAACACGGGGAGCATCTCCTTGACGTTGGAGATCTTCTTCTCCATCACCAGGATGTACGGGTCGTCCAGGACGCACTCCATCTTCTGCGGGTCGGTGACGAAGTAGGGGGACAGATAACCCCGGTCGAACTGCATGCCTTCGACCCACTCGACCTCGGTCTTGAGGCTCTTCCCCTCGTCGACCGTGATCACGCCGTCCTTGCCGACCTTCTCCATCGCCTCGGCCAACAACTCGCCGATCTCCGTGTCGTTGTTGCTGGCGACGGTGCCGACCTGCGCCATCTCCTTCTTGCTCTTGATCTGGATCGACATCTTCTTGAGCTTGTCGGTGATGTCGTCAACCGCCTTTTCGATGCCCTGCTTCATCTGTAGCGGGTTCACGCCGGCCACGACGGCCTTCAGGCCCTCGTTGAAGACGGCTTCCGCCAGCACGGTGGCCGTGGTGGTGCCGTCGCCGGCCACGTCGCTGGTCTTCGAGGCGACCTCGCGGACCATGCGGGCCCCCATGTTCTCATACACGTCTTCCAGGTCGATTTCTTTGGCGACCGTGACGCCGTCCTTGGTGACGGTGGGCGAGCCGAAGCTCTTCTGCAGGATGACGTTGCGCCCCTTGGGGCCGAGGGTAACCTTGACCGCTCGCGCCAGCTTAGAAACGCCGCGGCGAATCGCCTCGCGCGCTTCCTGTTCAAAAGCAATGGTCTTTGCCATGTCGGATCGTTCTCCAATTCGGTTGAATGTGTTTTAGAGAGAAGAAGATCGAGGCCGCAGCGTTGTTTTTGGCCTCGCTAGGTGGTCGCCGCCGGCCCTTACTCGATCACGGCCAGAATGTCGTCTTCCCGCATCAGCAGCAGTTCGCGATCGCCGACCTTGAATTCGTCGCCGGCGTAGGAGCTGAACAGCACGCGGTCGCCCACTTTCACCTGCAGCGGCGTGCGCTGTCCGTCGTCGCGAAGCTTGCCGTCGCCGACCGAAACCACCGTGCCGCGAGCGGGCTTGTTCTTGGCCGTATCGGGCAGAACGATGCCGCCGGCCGTGGTGGTTTCCGATTCCTCGCGCTCCAGCACCACTCGATCACCCAGCGGCTGAAGCTTGAATTCCTTGCTGCTCGAAGCCTTCTTCTTTTCTTTGGTCGCGACTGCCATGGCCTGAAATGCCTCCAAGACGCCTTGAAACAAGATATTTTGGTTACGGGACGCCCGCCGGGCCGTGACGGCAACTGCGGGCGGGGACTGCCAATAGTGCAACACTCTCGCGTGTGCGTGAGGTGGGTAAGCAAGTGGCGCGCCACCAGCGACGACTAGAGATAAGCGCTTTCCGCCAAACCGTTTGCGTCGCATCAGCTCGACGGCGGCGCGAGTTACGGGCCGTCCGTTTCGGCAGGAAGAGGCTGGCCGAGCCCGTAATGCTGCCATTTTGACAGGGCGGCAAGTCGGGTGGCCGACGGAGGTCACTCCGTCTCGTCGGTCCATAACGCGGCCAAATCGCCCGCCTCGCACGCGTGCCTATCGCTTCCGGGTGCGGGGTGGGCTCCGCGTGGCCGTGGAGGGTTGCGACGAAGTGGCTTCGGCGGCCCTCGTTTCCACCAGCGCCGCGCGAACGGCGAGCTGCGTGGTCAGGTCGGAGAACTCGCGGCGGTCGGCGTCGTCGACGTTCGTCAACTTTTCCGTCAGCCGCTGCATGCCGGCGTAATTCACCTCCGCGGCGCGATGCACGCTCGACAGAAAGGCGGCCGTCTCGTGAAAATTGTGGTCGGCGGCCGTCGTCACCAAGGGCTGGAACGTTTTGGCCAGCATGCTGGCGCCGACGTTTTCCAGGTGGAGGAAGGCGTCGATGTTGCAGCGCACGATCGGGCGCCCTTCGCGTGATTCATGGTAGCTCGATCGCATCAAGAGTACGCAACGGCCGCGCACCGGCCGGGCCAGGAGTGAGCCGCTGTAGCTGCCGTCGGCATAGACCAGGTGGAGTTGCGGCGTGCGGTAGAGATATTCGAGCCGCCCCCGGGTCCCCGCCTTGTCGGCGGCGTCGAAGACCAACTCGCCCGAGCGCAGGAGCTCCACCTCGCTGACGCCGAGGGCCTCCCACATGTTTACGACCAGGTCGGGGTGTTCGATCAGAAACAGAAACAATTTCGCGTCACACTCGATCGTCTCCATAGGGAGGCGACGAAAAATCGTGGTGTTGGCCAGAACCGACCCCACTTTGACGCGGGAACCGCGGTCGAGTTGCATGTACGGAATGGCCCGCATCGCTTCCTCGCGGGCCTCCCGGCTCGACGATCCCTGCGGCTTGGCGTGTTTGGGGGCTCGCGTGGGAGGCGCCGCCTGGCTCGTCCACGCACCGCTGCAAACCATCAAAACAGCCAACACCCCCAGCCCGCCTCCCTTCGCCAACATAATCCCCCCAGAGCCGGTTGACCGCTCGCGACGGTTCGGCACGCCAGGACCCGGCGCGCCGGTTCGGAACGACTTCTGTTCGTGCAGGCCGGCCCCAGAGGGCCGCCTCACGATGCCGGGTTTTCGCCACGCGTTGGCTCGAGAACCAACGTTGGACCGGGTTAGATTTCCCGGTCCTAGAGATAATTCGGCTGCCACAACCGAGGCGGACCAACGAATCTGGCGGCAAGCCTTTTTTCAGCCGTGGCGCGCGGCCGCCCTCGCCGAAGCCGGGCCGGTAGATTGCACTTGTGGCAAAACGAACCGCTCACGAAAATGCCCGCCCCGGTTATAAGGCCGCGACGGTTTGGGAATGCAGCGCAAACGAGTCAGCCTGAAGAAGCGGATAGCCGTGCAAGCCGGCCTGGCGGCTTGTGTCGCCTTGGTCGGCCTGCTCTCCTGGACGACCTGGCGTGAAACGTTGCTGGCGGCCTACTGGGAAGACGAGCTGACTGCGATAGATGGCCAACAGGAAGACGCGGGGGGGGCGTCGGCCGCGTGCAACGAGGCGGTCGAGCGGTTGCTGAAACTGGGCCGTCCGGGATTAGCAGCGGTGGTCCGAACTCTGGGCCACCCGCGCGACGAGGTAAGTTGGGCGGCCTGGTCGGCGTTGGCTCGTTTGCTCAACCGCTGCGAAAACGGACCGCCAAGCCAAACAGCAAGTGTGGTCGAAGATGCGGCCCGCTCTCTGGCCGAAAATATCGACCGGCTCCCGGTAGCTTCGCGGCCGCGTGCGGCGCGGCTCGCCATGCGAATCGTCGCGTTACTGCAGAAATCGCCCGCGATCGATTCCGGGGAGATAACTGCTGCCTGTGATCGCGTCTTGCGGGCTTGCGACGGCTCTGCGGATGCTCTCGCGGCGTCGACGGAGGATCTTTCTAACCCGGCGACCGTTTGGGAAACGGAATCCCTGGAGAGGGACGAGCCAGACCAGGTCGTTCACGCGCGTACGGTTCTGCCGCCCGACCATTCCATGTACCTGGAACTGGCCGAACTGGCACCGCCCGATTTGCCGAGGGCCGACGGCACAAGCGATGTGCAACCGCGCCTGCTCTTGTCGTCGGAAGCCCGGCCCCTGGCTACGAGCAGCCCGGCCGGCGCCAGCCCCGTTGCGAGCGTCAACACCGATCGCGTGGGCAACGGGGCTGAAAGCGATCCTGGAACGAGCACCGCGCAGAGGTTGCAAGAGGTGGACTCGGTCGACCTGTTTGCGCTTCTGAACGGGGCGGATGACGCTCAGGCGGCGGCCGAATTGGCCGAACGCGGGTTCTCGCCTCGGCAGATCGAAGTGGGCAGGCATCTCGTTTCACGCGACGCGGCCGAGCGGCTGCGTTGGGTCGAGGTATTACCCGGCATTCGGGGCGTCGATGCTCGTTTCTGGCTGCTGCGGCTCAGCCGCGACACGAACGTGCACGTCCGACGCTCGGCGGTGGGGCTCTTGGCCACCGACCGCGATCCGGAGGTAATCCGCCGCTTGCGGCAGATTGCTATCGAGGAGACCGACGCGGATCTCCGTGACCAGGCTAGCCGCGCTCTGGAGGTACTGGAGGGCGAACCGTAGCCGACCCGGGAAATTGCTACCCGGTCTGCCGTCAGTCCGTCCGCCGCGTCAATACGCCCCGCCGAAGCCGAGGGAAAAGTTGTTGTAGTACGGGTACGGCAGGCCGTATCCGTACCCATAGCCGTAAGCCGGTGCGGCGTAGAAGGGGTAGACCGGGTAGGGGTAGGGCCGCGGCGGCGCGTAGCCGTAGTAGAACGACGTGTAAGGGGCATAGCCGCCGTATCCATAGCCCCAACCAGGGCCATACCCGCCGTAGAAGTGGTGATGGTGATGAGCCATCGCGGGCGTGGCCGCAAACGTCGCCGCCGCCAACACCAGTGCCATTA
Organism: Pirellulales bacterium; assembly: GCA_035550375.1. Lineage (GTDB taxonomy): Bacteria > Planctomycetota > Planctomycetia > Pirellulales > JAICIG01 > DASSFG01. Next base: position 33,893 of record DASZPH010000037.1, read on the forward strand.
CGAGCCGCTTCATACGTGCCTCGTTCGCAAAAGTCCTTGGATCGATCCCCTGCTTCATTCTTTGGCGATCCTACGCCGGGCGCCAAGCTCTTGGCAGGAATCTTGCAGGAAAGTAATTGAGTCCCTCGTCAAACTCGCCAGCAGCGGCCGGAGCCGCCCGCGTGGGAGAAAGCTAGACTTTACCTGGTGGGAGGATTCGCCTCAGCAAGCGCAGCCTCTCTCCGTAGACTCGACCGCAGAACCCGCATAGAATCCCCCGGCATGCACGTCACCCAGGAACGAGAGGTCGTCGATGTCGAGCGGCTAGCCCGTGCCCTGCGGCTGCGCGATGAAGACCGCGTGAACGCGGCCACGCACGGCGTTGGCTTGCTGCTCAGTCTCGTTGGTTTCCTGTGGTTGATGTCGCGGGCCGTGCAGTACGCCGACGGCTGGCAGATCGTGGGGTGCGCGGTCTACGCTAGCGCGTTGGTTGCCGTCTACGCAGCGTCGACCCTCTCGCACCACTTCGAGGGCCCGCGTTTGCGACGCATGTTTCGCATTCTCGACCAGGCGGTCATCTTCCTGTTGATCGCCGGCACGTTCACGCCCGTGTCGCTGACTTATTTGCGCGATGGGGCCTGGTGGGTCTTATTCTCGGTGATGTGGGGGATCGCCTTGGCCGGTTTTTGTTCCAAGGCCATTTTCGCCCACCGTGTCGACGCCGTCTCGACCGCACTTCACCTGGTGCTCGGCTGGCTGCCCGTGACCGCCGTGAAGCCGATGCTATCGCTGGTGCCCGGGGGACTGTTATGTTGGATGTTTTATGGCGGCGTGTGTTACACCGTCGGCATTTTCTTCTTGCAGCGCGACGAGCGCGTGCCCTACTTCCACGCCGTCTGGCATCTGCTTGTAATCGCCGGCAGCGCCTGTCACTTCTGGGGAATCTACTCCTACTGCGCCGGAATGCCGACGTGAGAGTAGCAGGCACGCTCCGTCGTGCCGTTGCTGCCGTGCAAGTGATTACTCGTTAGGCGGCGTTTTGCTGCGAACGGCCGCTCGCTCTTTGTCAGCCAGCCAATTCTGAATCTGCCGGAAAATGCTAGACGGTGCTCGTCCGCGAATCTTGACCACATTTGTTTGCGGCACGATCTGCAGCCAAGTAGCTTTGACGACACACGCATCGCTGAGGCGGTGATAGCATGGCGGCTTCGCACACCCTCCCCTCACGCCGGCCCGATTCTCTCCTTGCCCAACAGCGGACGAAGCGCTTTGGGGATCAGCACCGAGCCGTCGGCCTGCTGGTGATTCTCCAGCACGGCAATCAATCCGCGGCTGATGGCGATGGCCGTGCCGTTGAGCGTGTGGACGAAGGAAGTTCCCTTCTCGCCTTTCTGCCGATAACGAATACCCAGCCGTCGCGCCTGGTAGTCGGTGCAGTTCGATGTGCTCGTCACCTCGCCGAACTCCCCCTGTTCGCCGCGCCCCGGCATCCAGGCCTCCAAATCGAACTTGCGATACGCCGGCCCCCCCAGGTCGCCGGTCGGCGTGTCGATGACCCGATAAGGTACTTCCAGGCCGTCGAACAGCCGGCATTCCAGATTGCAAAAATAATCGAGCATCGCTTCGCTCTGCTCCGGCGCGGTGAAGGCGAACATCTCCACCTTGGTGAACTGGTGCACGCGGTACAGACCGCGAGTCGCCCGGCCATGCGCCCCGGCTTCCGTGCGGTAACAGTGGGAGATGCCGCACAGCTTCACCGGCAGTTGCTCCGATTCCAGGATGGTGTCGGCGAGCAGCCCCCCCAGCGTGATCTCGGCGGTGGCGACCAGGCTCAGGTCGGTGTCGGCGATGCTGTAAATCTGCGTCTCCGGTCCGCGCGGAATATAGCCGATCCCCTGCAGGATTTCGTTGCGGGCCAGATCGGGCGTGATCGTGGGCGTGAAGCCCTCGGAGATCAAAACGTCCAGGGCATATCGCTGCAGCGCCAGCTCCAGCAGCACGGCGTCGTTCTTCAGAAAATAAAAGCCGTGCCCCGCGACTTTGGCGCCCCCTTCGAGGTCCATCAGACCCAGCCGCTCGCCGAGTTCGACGTGGTCGAGCGGCCGGAAGTCGAACTGCGGCAAGGGTGTTTTTCCGCGGCGCAGCTCGACGACCGCTTCCTCGCCAACGCCGACGGGCGCGCCGGGATGCGACATGTTGGGGATGCCGCGCTGGATCACGTCGACTTCGGTCATGATCGCGTCGAGCTCGGCCTGAGCGGCGGCCGTCTCTTCGCGCAACTGGCGGCCCTCGGCCTTGCGCGCCTCGCGCTCGGCGGCGTCCTTGGCCTTGCCGATTGATTTGGAAACCTCGTTGGCCCGACGGTTGAGGTCTTCGACGAGCGCTTGCTTGTCGCGCCGCAGGCCATCGAGCTCCACGAGCCGATCGACGTCGGCCTTGACCCCTCGCCGCAGGCAGTTTTCCTTGACCGCCTCGGCATGATCGACGATGAATTTTCGGTCCAGCATCGCCGTAGTCTAGCCGGGCGAGAGTTTCGAGAAAAGTCTGGGCGGGCCAGGCGAATCACCGCCGCAAACTTGCATTTCGGGCCGCAGCGCTTATCGTTGCCAGGATGAACAACTTGACCCCGGCTTTGTCTTGCGGTTTCGCTCTGTGTCTTGCCGCCAGCTCGCTCGCCGGCGAGCCGCTGATCGAGACGGTCGCCGGCACCGGCCGGGCGGGCGACAACGGCCGGGAAGGGATCTCCACCGAGGTCAACATCGACCAGCCGTTCGGGCTGGAGTTCGGGCCCGACGGCGCCCTGTATATCTGCGAGGTCGGCCAGCATCGCGTCCGACGGCTCGACCTGGAAAAGGGCCGGCTGACCACCGTCGTCGGATCGGGCCGCAAGGGCTACTCAGGCGACGGCGGACTAGCGACGCAAGCCGATCTGAACGAGCCCTACGAGGTCCGCTTCGACAGCCGTGGCAACCTCCATTTTGTCGAGATGCGCAACTGCACCGTGCGGCGGATCGAGACGGAGACGGGGCTTATCTCGACCGTCGCCGGAACCGGGCAGCCGGGCTTCGGCGGGGACGGCGGCCCGGCCACCGAGGCAACGCTGCGTGACCCGCACAGCATCGCATTTGACCGTTTCGACCGTCTGTATATCGCCGACATCGGCAACCATCGAATTCGCCGCGTCGACCCCAAAACGGGCCGCATTGAGACCATCGCCGGCACCGGCGAGAAACGGCTTCCTCGCGACGGAAGCGAAGCCGCCGGGGAAGCACTCTTCGGCCCACGGGCTTTGTTTGTTCTTGGCGACAACCTGTGGATCGCGTTGCGAGAGGGAAACTCCATCTGGCGGCTCGACCTCGGCCAGGGAATTCTGCACCACGAGGCGGGCACCGGAGCGAAGGGGTATTTCGGCGACGGCGGCCCGGCCCGGAAAGCGACTTTCGATGGGCCAAAAGGAATTGCTCTGACCAAGGACGGCAACGAGCTGATCGTCGTGGATACGGAGAACCAGGCGATTCGCGCCGTCGACCTGCATCACGATCTCATCCACACGCTGGCGGGCCGCGGGCCAGCGGCTCGCGGTTATGCGGGCGACGGCGAGTCGGCAACCCAGGCGACGCTCGATCGTCCGCACGGCGTCTGCATTGGCCCGGACGGAAATATTTACATCGGCGACACGAACAATCACCGCGTGCGGCGGATTGTGGTCCGATCGGGCGGCAGGCGTTAGAGCGTCTCCGAGAACCGGCAGACACGATGCGGGCGCCTGGCGCCCACGGCTACGCTCGTCCGCCGTTCTGCGGCATTCTGCCAGAGCGCAACATCAGAAAGCGTAAGTGAAGTAAATCCGCTCGCCTCCCTCGCTTACGCTTCGGGTTGGTGTGCCGGCGAACCAGCCGGGCTAGCCGTCTCCAGCGCACGCTCAGCCGCTGCTCGTGCGGCTGTCGCCCAAGACGTCTTCGATATAGACCTTCTGGACGATCACCAGCGCCATGGCCGTGATGGGAGTGGCCATGGCCAGGCCGGCAAAGCCCCAGAGGGCGCCCATCACCACCTGTACGCTCAACGCCACGGCAGGTGAGAGGTTCACCATCCGTTGCTGCACGAGGGGAGTGATGATGTATCCCTCGGCCGTTTGCACCACCAAGAACACGAGACCCACGTAAAGGGCTTCCGCCGGGCTCTGCATCAACGCCAGCAACAGGGTGGGAGCGAGCCAGATCAGGGGGCCAAGATTGGGAATGAAGTTCATCAAGCCGGCGAAAACGCCCAGCATCAACGCCAGCGGCATTCCGATGAGCCAGAAGCCGATCGTCGCGCCGACGCAGACGGCGGCCATCGACAAGAGTCTCGCGAGGGTCCAGCGCCAGAGGGCGTCGGTCGCGTGTTGGATCACCTCTCGGGCCCGCTCGCGCCTGTCGATCGGCACCAGCCGCACGAGCGATCGTTTGTAGAGTTCGGGATCGAAGGCCAGAAAGAGGGCCAAAAAAACGATGACGACGGTCGCGGTCAGGCCGTTGAGGAAGGCCGAGGCGGCGCCGGCGGCGCGGGACAGGGCCTTTTCGCGTTCTTCGGCCGAATCGCCGACGCCGCGCAGTTCTTCAGCCACCCAGGAGCCCCAGGGATATTCTCGCAGTTGCTCACGAAGGTGTTTGGCGGCCTCGGGCAGCTCGCGCGTGAACTGATGCGCCTGCTCCGCCAGCCTGGCGGCCATCAGCCAACCCAAGAGGCCGAACAGGGCCACCAGCCCCAGGCAAACCGCCACCAGCGCCCAGCCTCGCGGCAACCGGGTATGGCGTGCCACGACGTCCCTCAAGCCGGAGAGGAAAACGGCCAGCAGCAGCCCGGAAAAGATCGTCAGCAACATGCCGGCGGCGAGCCACAGCAGGAGGCCGACAACCACGGCGACGACGGCGGCCGCGAAGATCGCCCAATGGTGTCGATGGTTGGCCGCGCCCGTCACCCGCTCGCTTTGCGTCATCCGGTTATTTCTCGTCGATCGACTCGCCGCCCGCGCGGGTGGTCTGAGCCGCGTAGACGAGCGGATCAATCGTGTTCATCAAATACTGTACCGAGCCATCGGCAAAAAGATGGTTGGCGCCCCCCACGTGCCAGCTCGATGGTCCCCACAGGCAATCGATGCCCTGTCCGCCCGACGCATAGTACGGTGTGTAGTTCAGCGACGCAACGAGGTCGGAGAACGTCGAGCTACTCGCATCGTAGATCAAAGCCGAGACCGACGAAGCGCTGCCGTCGATCCAGACCGCGGCGTCCTGTTCGCGCGTCTCGGCGATAAGCAAGGTACGAGACAAGCCGTCGGTCAGGTCGGCGGGGCCGATCTGCCCCTGCCAATAAATCACGCCGTCGGGCGCCTTCCACAGCTTGTCGATGGACGTTCCGCCGAGGGCCACGTAGTTGCGGATGGCGAACTGCGAGGAAAGCAGCAGATAACGGGGCTCCTGGCTGTAGGTGTTCCCGGTGTAGGACGGACAGCGGTAAACGGGCACCACGAAGGCGGCCGCCGGTCGGTTTGCCACGTCGAGCGACGAGACGTTGTAGTTGACCAGGTTGTGCAGGTTGGTCTGCTCCAGTTCGGGCAGAATCAGGCTGGCCCAGCTATGCAAGTGATAGGACGCCGGATTGCTGCTCCACACACCGTTCTCGATAAACGTCGTAGAGCTTGGCGGATAGTAGACGTGGGCCAGTTGGTAGGAATGGACTGCGATGCCGATTTGCCTGAGGTTGTTGCGGCAGGACGCCACGCGGGCCGCTTCACGCGCCCATTGCACGGCGGGGAGGAGAATGGCCACCAAGATACCGATGATGGCAATTACGACCAGCAGTTCGACGAGGGTAAAAGCGCATCGTTTGCGCCGAACCCAGACTGTGACGGGCATGGGAGGCTCTCAATAGTGGATGACCAGTTGAGGTAAGGCCGCCTTCAAGTCGTTACCGCCCGTCACGGTGACTTGAGTGCGGTGGACGTTAATCGTTCGCAGATTGGCCAGCGACGCCAGTTGCCGGATGCCTGCGTCCGAGACTCGCGTATCGCTGAGACCGAGATTCTTGAGGGTTGGAAATCGCACGAACTGCTTCACCCCCGCGTCGGTGACGCGGGTCCGCCCCAGGTAGAGGGTCTCTAGGACCGGGCATGGGCCGAGCTTCGCCAGGCCGTCGTCGCCGACCGCCGAATCGAAGAGCGACAGCGTTTTCAACTCGGGAAAAACCCCTAGCTTTTCTAGTTGAGCATCCGACACCTGCGTGCCGCCGAGGGCCACTTCGACCACCGTCTGGCGATCGTCGCATTTCACCCGCCCGCCGAGCCGCTCGATGGCCGCGATCACGTCGGCCTGTTCGGGCGTGGGATGTTTGCCGCACCCGGAAAGAAGGACGACCCCCACGCACAGATGCGCCCAAACCAGAGGAAGAGGTGCCTGCCGCTGTCGCATGGGTCAGAAAGAAGGATCGCGTGTGACGTGCAGCCCCTCCTTCGACCATACCCGTTTCCTGCGATCCTGTCACGAATGGTGAACGGGGGCTCGGTTCACTTCGACCGATAGATTTTTTGCGGCTGGCACGGCAGACAGCTGGAGCAGGTCCTCGCTTCGAGGAAGGCTCCGATGGCACCGCAGCCTGATCGCGGTCGCGAACGCCCGCCAGTTTTCCAGTTTCGTTGGCTCCTGCTTTGAATCACTTGAGCAAATAGACGAACTCTTCAACAACGTCGCCGCCGGTCGGCGCCGCGGCACGACTCTCTCCCGAAAGCCGAAAAGCAGCTTTCTCAAGGACCCGAATTGAGGCAAGGTTGTGTTTGGCAACGAAAGCGTAGAGCGGTCTGGCCGCGACGGATGCCACGAATGATGAGACCGCTCGCGAGGCGACTCCTTGCCCCCAATAGGCCCTGCCCAACCAATAGCCAATAAGCCGTTTGCCATCCTGCTCCCAGCAAACGACGTTTCCGGCAATTTCGGCTCCGACCAAAACCGTGCGCGCGACGACATGCGGATTAGCCAGAATTCTCGTCCAGTGTGCCAGGAAAGCCTCGCGTTCGCGCGGCGGAAAGGCCGCCATTCGGACGGCCTCGGGGTCTCGTTGATGGTCAAAGAATTCGGCGAGATCCGATTCTTGCACTTCGCGCAGGACAACGCCACCGGCTCGATGCTCCCAAGTCAAAACATCACCCTCCGGTGCCCGATGTCAAATTCGTGATCGAGTTGCTCGTCGCTCAAACCCTGGCAGCACGACGGCAACCGGCGAGTCGTCCAAGCGTCGTGGCCCAGCAGGCGATCCAGGAGATCCATCAATCTGTCTCCCCGTCGCAGACACTCGCCGAGGAATAGTCGCGGATCACGGCCAGGGCTAGTTCGATCATGGCCCGGTTGCCACGTGTTCGCCGCACATCCTTTTCCGTGTCGGTCAACAAGAGGTGGCTCTTGTGCCGCGGATTGTCGAAACCGAACAGAATCGACGCCCGGTCCATACCAAAGTGCTCGGCCACGGCGAAAGTCGTTGCCGTCTCCATATCGACCGCCGCGAAGCCTGCGTCGTGCCAGGCCTCGATCTCGCGGTTTCCCTCGGCCAGCAGCGCCGCCGTCGTATATATCTTCCCCTCGTGGATCCGCACGTCCGTGTGGCTGGCCAACGGTCGTACGTTTCCTGTCGCCACCGTGGAACGCACCATGGTCGCGTCCGGCAGATAGTATCGGGCGGCCCCTTCGCCGCAGCATGCCTCCGTCGCCAGAAAGAGGTCGCCCGCCTCGAAGCCGTCGGCCAGCGCACCGCAGCAGCCGGTTTGAATCACCAGCCGCGCGCCGAGGACGCCAAACAGATGCGTGATCTCGGAGGCCATCGCAGCCCCATAGACCGAGGCATAGGCGACACGAACTCCACCATGCCGCCCGATGAAGACATCTTCGAAAGCCCCGTTCGGCGAGCCGACTTCGGCGACGTCGTCGAACCACTCGGCATACGCCTGGTAGTGATGCTTGAGGTTCCGCGTTCCGCGCAGGATGAGCGCCTGCGGAAGCAGCTCCGGCGAAAGGCCCAGGATCGCCAGCCAATCGGATTTTGTCAGTTCGCGCAGCATGATTAGCCTTTCAACCAGCCGCTTAGTCTATCTCGCGCAAGAGAACGGTCGCGAGGCCTTTAAGCCCCGTCTACCGAACGGGGCCTCAATGGCTGAGCGCGAGCACGGCGAAAGCAGTCGCGGCGTCGGACATGAACTTGCCCACGTGAGTGGCCGGGTCGCGCTTCTTCACCACCGACGCACCTCGCCATTCGCCGGCCGGCGACTGATTCGTCTTGAGCCAATCCAGCCCCCGGGCGACCTTCGCGTTGGTCTTTGGCACGCCGGCGATCTGCAACACGTGCAATACGAAACCGGTCGCGTAGCCGTCCGAGGCCGTATCCTGTGCCGTGCCGTCGTTTCGCGCCCACGGTCCAAGCGAGGACAAGCTCCAGCCGCCGTCGTCGTGTTGCTTGTCGACGAGCCGCGAGATCACCTTCTCGCGCTCTTCCTGCGTCAGCAGACCGTCGAGAGTCGAACCCGCCCACAGCGCCCAGGCCTGGTTGTGCAAGTTCTCTCGGTCGAGGCCCGTCCGAAGGTAATCCCGAAGCAACAGTACGCGGGCGTCCGTGTCGGCGTCGGCGCCGGGCGTGTAGTATCCCGGCGCGGTGCCTACGGCGATGGCGGCCAACGCGGCGCCAAAGTACGTCGAATCCTTTGAACCCCAAGGGGGCTCGCTGAAATCAAGCCAGCGCCATGCGCCGCGGAGTTCGCCAGTTTGGACCTGGGTCGCCCAAAGGTGCGAGAAGGCCAGCCTCGTCGCGTCGCTGGGCGACGACCGACCGCGGTCGCGATCGTCGAAGGCCAGGACGAGCGCGTTGAACACCGCTTCCGTCCCCCACGATTCAGCCTTCTTTTGGTCGCTGTCGTCGTAAAAGAGCCCGAAGGGTGGCGTGTCGAGGCGATCCCAGCTCTCCACCCGCATTCTCGTTTGAGCGAGCAGCTTTCCCTCGGCTTCGCTCGGGGCCGCGGATGCGGTGATCTTGCGAAGCACCGGACGCGACAGCATGTAGGGCAGCACAGTGTGGCAGCTAAGGCACGTCGAGCGGGTCGCCCCTTCGCCGCGGCTGTCGAACACGAACCACTCCTTCTGGCGTTCATCCAGATAACCGCCCGCGTGAGCCGGGTTCCAGCCGAGACCCTTGTCTTCGGCCGGAGCGACGGCGCAGGTGAGCAAAACAAGACTCACGGCTCGCAACAGGCGCAGTGTCCGCTTCATGGTTCGCTCTTGTGAGAAATCAGATCTCTAAAAAATCCCAAGCTGATCACGGGCGTCGTCGGTCATCCGGTCGGGCGTCCAAGGGGGGATCATAACGAGCTTCACTTCCACTTGCCCGACTCCTTCCAGTCGGCCCAGCACGTCCTTTGAATTCTGGATGAGCTGGGGCCCGGCCGGGCAGGCCGGACTGGTCATGGTCATCTCGATCGAGACGTCTGATTTCCCTTCCGCGGTTTCACTCACCGTCACCGTATAGACCAGGCCCAGGTCGATGATGTTGATGAACAGCTCCGGGTCGACCACCTGCTTGAGCGCTTCGCGGACGGTGTCTTCGTTAATGGGCATGGGAATCACCTGAAAGTAAGACGGAAAGATATCGTCCCGCGACGAAAATCGGCCGATCCGACGGGATCACAGAATTCCAACATCGTCGATTCGCGTTTTTGTAGCAAGGAGGGAGGAAGGTTGGCACGGACGTCGGCCATTCGCGTCATGCTGGCCCTTCGGCGAACTCTCCCTCGGGCGAGTAGTGTGGACTCTCCGGGTCATCCGGATCGAGGGACGCCGACGTGTTTCCGACTCGCCCCTGCACGATCGAGAAGACGGAGGGGAGCACGAAGAGCGTGGCCAGTGTGGCGGCGGCGAGCCCGCCGATGACCGCCCGACCCAAGGGGGCCGTCTGTTGACCGCTTTCCCCCAGTCCCAGGGCCATGGGCAGCATCCCGGCGCTCATCGCCAGGCTGGTCATGAGAATGGGCCGCAAGCGGCTCGTCCCTCCTTCGACCGCCGCTCGCTGAGCGTCTCCTTCCTGCCGGCGATGCTGTTCGGCGAACGTCACGAGCAGAATGCCGTTGGCCATGGCCACCCCGATGGCCATGATCGCGCCGATGAACGACTGGATGTTGAGCGTGGTGCGGGTGAGCCAGAGCAGAAGCACCACGCCGGCGACGACCGCGGGCGTCGTCGAAACCGTGGTCAACGCCAGCCGCGGCGACTGGTAGTTGGCCGTGAGCAGAAGGAAAACCACCACCACGGCCAGCGTCAGGCCGATCGCCAGCCCTTTGAGCACCTGCCGCATCGGCGGGATCTGGCCTCGCGTCTCGACGGTCGCCCCTTTCGGCGGCTCGCCCGCGCGCCGCACCGCCTCGGCCACCTGGCCGGCCACGCTTTCCAGATCGGTTCCCACGAGGTTGGCGGTCAGGCTGACCTGCCGCTTCATGTTGTAACGGTCATACTGGCCGGGCATCGTTCCCTCCTTCACTTCGGCCACGTCGCGCAGCAGAAGCTGCTTGTCGCCGCGGCTGGCGACGGGCACGGTGCGCAGGTCGTCGATCGACGTCATGGCCGTCTGGGGGATCTGCACCTGCACCTGGTAACCCACGCCCGTCTTCGGGTCGGGCCAGTAATTCGGAACCACGAACCGCGATGACGACGTGGCGGCCACGACCGAACGGGCCACGTCGGCCGTCGTCATGCCGCTGATGCCGGCCTTCTCGCGGTCGAGTTGCACCTCCATCGTCGGGTAGTCGAGCGACTGCGAAACCTGCAAGTCGCGAACGGCGGGAATCTTGGCCAGCTCGGCCCGCAGCTTGTCGTTGAACGCCCGGCTCTCGGCCAGGTTCGGCCCGCTGACCGCGATCTCGACCGGCGTCGGCGAGCCAAAGCTCATCACCTCGTTCACAATGTCGCCCGGCTCGAACGACAGCCGCAGCTCCGGCATGCGACGTGCAAGGTCGGCGCGGAGTTCTTCCTTGAGCTCTTCGACATTCACCCCGCTGCCATGCTTCAGGGCGATCCGCAAAATGGCCTCTTCAGGACCGCGCGACCACTGAAAGACGGCGTTGATCGGGTACGTCGAAGGAATGCTCCCGATGTAGGCGAGCGTCAGATCGATGTTGTCGGCCCCCGCTTTCTCCTCGATCGTCTTGAGAACGTCGAGCACGTATTGTTCGGTTCGCTCGAAGTGCGTTCCGTCGGCGGCCCGCAGCCGTAAGCGAAACTCGCCCGTGTCGACGGTCGGGAAGATGTCCATGCCCAAGCGCGGACCGAGCAGACCGATGACGGCGCCGCAAACCGCGAGGTAACCGAGAACGACCGTTCCGCGATGTCCGACCGAACGGGCCAGGCCGCGATCGTAGGTCTGGCGAAGCCGCGTGAAGAACGTCGCTTCCTGGGTGATGTCGTGCTGGGGGACGTGCTCTAACAGCCACACCGACGCCACGGGGACGAATGTGCTCGACAACACGTAGGAGGCGAGCATCGAGAAGCCGACCGCCAGCGACAGGGGGACGAACAGGGCGCGCGCGGCCCCCTCCATGAAGAACGACGGCAGAAACACCGCCAGAATGCAAAGCATGGCCAGCAGGCGAGGAACGGCCGTCTGGGCGTTTCCTCGGCGCACGGCCCGGGCCACGTCGGTCGTGTGGGCCATTTGCGTGTGAATATTTTCGATCTCGACCGTCGCCTCGTCGACGAGAATTCCCACGGCGAGCGACAGCCCACCCAGCGTCATCAGGTTGATGCTGTTGTCCGTCAGCCACAGGCCGATGACGGCCGCCATCAAAGCCAGCGGAATGTTGAGCACCACGACCAGCACGCTCCGCCAGTCGCGCAGGAAGACCAGCACCATCAGGCCGGTGAGGATCGCGCCCAGCGCTCCTTCGGTGGCCAGTCCGCTGATGGCCCGCGTCACATACGGGGTTTGGTCGAACTCGAAGCTGACGTGGATGTCGTCGGGCAAGACGGCCTGCATGCCGGGAATCGCCGCCCTGACGTTGTGTACCACGCTCATGGTCGAGGCGTCGGCCCGCTTGGTACACAACAGATAGATGGCTCGGCGGCCGTTGACCAGCGAGTAGCCCGTGGGAATATCCATGCTGTCGCGGATGGAGGCCACGTCGCGCAAGTAGACGGCCGGGAGAGCGCCGGTCCGCAACGGAATTTTTCCCATATCGTCGATCTGGCGGACGATGGCGTTCATGGGGACGATCGGGTATTTGTCGCCGGCGTGCACGTTGCCCGACGGGCTGATCGTGTTGCCGGCCGACAGGGCGGAGATCACGTCTTCGGGCGAGAGATGGTAGGCCCGCAGACGCTCCGGGTTCACGTCGACGACGATCGTTCGCTGGTTGCCGCCGAACGGCGGCGGGGCCGACACGCCCGGCAGGCTGGCGAACATCGGCCGCACGCGGAACAAGGCGAGGTCTTGAATCTCGGCCAGGGAGCGAGTCTCGCTCGACAGCACCAGGTAGCCCACCGGCACGCTCCCGGTGTCGAATCGCATGACGAAGGGGGGGACGGTGCCGGGGGGCATAAAGGCCCGCGAGCGGTTGACGTAGCTGATCGTTTCGGCCATGGCTTGGGCCATGTTCGTGCCGGGGTGGAATTCGAGCCGCATCAGCGCGACCCCCTGCACGTTGCGGCTCTCGACGTGATGGATGCCGCTGATATAGAGGAAGTGATACTCGTAGTAGTTGGTGATGAGTCCTTCCATCTGGGCCGGGTCCATGCCGCCGTAGGGCTGGGCCACATAGATCACCGGCAGGTTGAGCCTGGGGAAAATGTCGACGTCCATTTTCCACAAGGCCAGCGCGCAGCCCATCGCGATGGCGGCGATGCCCACCATCACGGTGAACGGGCGGCGGAGGGCGAAGACGATCGGGTTCATGGCATGCCCTTGGGTTCGGCAACCATGTTAGTTGACCGGTCTGCGGGTGCCAACGAGCGGGGTCGCCATGCCCACCGTTCGCACTGTGCCGGTCAAACCGTTGCCGTTATAATCCGCGCGCTTGAGGACGGCATGCACGAGTTCATGAAAACCGGCCTGTTTGGCATCTTTATCCTGGGCGTCGCTCTCTGCGCCCTGTCGACGATTAGCGCGGTCGTCGTGTTCCTCGTCGAGACGCCGCTGTTCAGCACGCAGCAGATCGAGCGCCTGGCTGGCGTGGGGATGGCTTTTTGCGCCGGCGTGCTAACATGCGTGTTCTGCGCTCTGGCGTCCGCCGCCCTCGAATACGCCGACAAATCGGGGGCCTCCGAGCCAGGCAAAGAGCCGAAAGAGGAACGAGAGGGTGGCCCGCGCCGTTGAGATCGCGATGCGGGGTCTCGCTAGTGTCGGCCGAGAGGGAGATAGGTCCGGCAGTTCGGGCAAATTTGATAGCGGCTTTTGATCCGCGCTTTGCACTTCGGACACATTTTTGTCGCCGCTGCGGTGGGCACGACCGTCGAGGGATGCGCAATAACCGAACGGTCGGAAGGCTGGCTCCCTAGCACCGACAGAATCGACGTTTCCGAGACCTGGCTTTCTGCCGGCGGCAGCAGGAACTGGGCATGGCACGTCGGGCAGACCGCCTTCTTGCCGCTATCCTTGGCGTCGAATCGGAGCTTGTGGCCGTTCGGACAAAGTAACTTGCGCGTCATAAATGTTTCATCCAGGGACCCGTGACGAAGGGGAGTACCTTAGCCGTCGCCCTCGGGGCTGGCAAGATCGGACTGGGCCTGGTCTGTAACCTCAGGTGCACGAAGGGCTTGCGAGTTCTGTGTTTCCGAGGGTGGCAGCTCGTCGGCGGTCTTGCCTCCCTTTCGTCTGGCGACGGCCTGTTTGAGCAGGTACTCGATCTGGCCATTTACGCTGCGCAGTTCCTGCTGCGCCCAGCACTCCAACTCCTGGTAGAGGGCCGGCTCGATTCGCAGCAGGAACGACTTGCGCGGGCTCATGCGGATCAGGTGTAGAGGGTGCCCGTGTTGATCATCGGCTGGGCCTCGCGCTCGCCGCAGAGAACGACCAGCAGATTGCTGACCATGGCGGCCTTGCGCTCTTGGTCAAATTCGATCACTTGCTGGTCGGCCAAGTCGCGCAGGGCCATCTGCACCATGCTCACCGCCCCATGCACGATTTTCTGGCGAGCCGCGATGATCGCGTCGGCCTGCTGGCGGCGGAGCATAACTCCCGCGATTTCAGGAGCGTAGGCGAGATGGGTGAGCCTGGCCTCGTCGACGGCCACGCCCGCCTGCTGCAATCGCTGCTCGAGCTCGCGCTGCAAGGTGGCCGAGACCTCGTCAAGGCCGCTGCGCAAAGTCGTCTCGTGCTCTTCGCCGTGATCGTACGCGTAGGAGTTGGCCAGGTGCCGCAAGGCCGACTCGCTCTGGATCTTGACGAACTGCTCGTAGCTGTCGACGTCGAAACAGGCCTGGGCCGTGTTCGCCACCCGCCAGACGATGACCGCGGCGATCTCGATCGGGTTGCCCTGCTTGTCATTCACCTTCAGTCGTTCGGTTTCCATGTTCCGCAGCCGCAGCGAAACGAGCCGTTTGGTGTAGAAAGGGTTTGCCCACCAGAACCCGCTGTCTCGAACCGTTCCGTGGTACTCGCCGAAGAGGATCAAGACGCGGGCCTGATTCGGTTGCAGCGTGAAATGCCCCGCCAGTGACAACACCGCCCCCAGCAGCAGCAACCCGCCGACGATGGCCAAAATGAAGGACTCCATCCCGGCGCCGGCGAAAAACAGCACGCCGCCGCCGAAGAGTGCCGTAAGATTCAACAGCAGCATCGGCCACCCATTGGCAACGCGAATGATTTTTTCTTGATGCATCGCGAAAACCTCCAGCTTCGTGGGAAATTCCGCCCTCTGATATCATTTCGATTTCACGGCGGAAATCTTGGACCATAGACGCGGCGTCTCGCCGCGTTTGCACCTATCCGCTTCCAAACCTATCGAGTTCGCGAGAATAGCCGACTTCGATGTCATGAAGAAAGCGGTGAGACGCCGCTTCTACGCCGGGTAATCACTTACTCGTCGTGCGGTCGATCGGAGAAGAGGTCGCTGCCCGTGGTTTGCGCCACGCGGATCATGAGCACGACCTGGTTGAGGATGTCGGACTGTCGATCGCTAAAGAACTGCTGACCGAGGCTGCCCGGTCGGTCCGGTTGACAGCTAAAAATGAGCATCTCGCCGGGCGCAAGATCGAGGGCGACCCGAAGTCGGTCGAACGTCCTGCGGCGCGGCGTGAAGCGCAACGCGAAGCCGCCTCCTTCTTGGGGAGTTATCTCCCGGACCGAGTCGCCATGCTCGACTTCGGGCACGATGTCGAGCTTCACGCGGCCGTCGGCCTGCGGATGGACTTTGGTCAAGAGGCTCCCTTGGGCGGCGTAGAAGGTCTGGCCGCGTACGGTTGGGCTGCCATCTTCTTCGTCGCAAAAAAGGACGACCAGCTTTTCGTGCCGCTCACGCTCGCCCGTCACGACGATCTGGTTTGGCGTCTCGGGTTGGTAGACGTCGATCCGCTTGCGATGCAGGATCGTCGGCTTGGCCATGTCGACGGAGGTCGGCTTGTTCTCGTCGAGAGTTGGCGCGTCGTCCCTGATCTTGAGCAGGTCGGTAATAGCGGCCGGCAACTGTCCGCCCACCTGTCCGACCACGAAGCCGTTGGCCCCCAGCCGCTGCCGCACGTCCAGCGGAATGGCCTGCTCGTCGACCCCCGACCAGAGCGGCCCGATCACGGTCTGGTCGCCCATCGGAACACGGACGAAGAACACTTCCAGGGCCACGTGGTCGCTTACCGGAGTGGACGGCATCAGCGACGCGCCTTTTGGCAACTTAGAGCAACTTGCGCCCACTGCCAGCAGGCTCAGTGCCATTGCCAACGGCCATCGAAGCATGGTTTTTCCCGGAAAGGGTGAGTCCTAGCGCGCGGCTTGGGCGCGAGGTTGCTTTGGGATCGGGACGATAGCGACGTCGTTCGGGGCCGTCAATCGCATTCGCAAATGTCTTTTTGCAGCGGACGCTGCTTGTCTTTGCGGCGGATGAACGATACACTTCATCGTGTTAATTATTTAACATTCGCCCGGAGGTTTTTGTCGGGTGGCTCGTCCTCATTCCGAGACGCTCACGAAACGCGAGAGCCAGATCATGGAGGCGCTCTGGAGCGCGGGAGCGCTGACCGCCGACCAGGTGAGAGCATCGCTGGCCAGCGACCTGCACGATTCCACGGTGCGAACGCTGCTGCGCATCCTGGAGAGCAAAGGCTACGTCGCCCACGAAGTGCGCGGCAAAGCCTACGTCTATCGGGCCGCGGTGCCGCGCGACCGGGCCCAGCGCAGCGCGTTGCGCAGCATGCTCTCTCGCCTCTTCGGCGGCTCTGCCGAAAGCCTCGTTTTACGGTTGCTGGAAGACGAGCAGATCACGCCAGAACAGCTCGATGAGATCCGCAAGTCCCACCGTCCCGCTCGAAAAAGGCGCTCCGAGCGCCAGGAAGGTCCGCCATGATCGACCCGTTCTCGTCAGCCGGCTACGAAATGCTTGTGTCCTACTTCCTTAACGTCGGGGCCAAGTGCACTCTTGTCCTCGTGGCAGTCCTCTGCGTCGACCTGCTCCTCGACCGACGCCGCGTTCTCGTTCGATCGACGCTGTGGCACGCTTCTTTGGCGGCGCTGGCCCTTTTGCCGTTGGCCACATTGTGCCTTCCCCGGCTGGCGCTCTCGTGGCCGGCGCCACGGGTCGAGAGGTCGGTTGCCGAGCGACCCGGGGTCGAAGTCGCCCCGTTGGACCCGGCGGCCACCGTAACGTCGCCGCCTGGCGAGCATCTGGCGTCAACGACGATCTTTCCGGCGGAACCGGCCGTTGGCTGGGAACCCGCCGTGGTTCTTGGCGGCCTGATCGTCTACCTCTTTGGCAGCGCGGTGCTCCTGGTCCGTTTTGCCGTTTCTTTGCGGGCTGTTGCGGTGTTAAGGGCGGAGCCGGTCGAGGACGAGGGCTGGAACGCGCTCGCCGCCCAGTGGAGCCAGCGGCTTGGCGTCACTCGGCGGGTAAGGCTGCTTGTTTCGCCAGAGGTGTCGGTGCCGGTGCAGGTCGGATGGCTTCGGCCGAGCATCCTCTTGCCGCCGACCGTGGCCGCCTCGACCGACGAGGCCACGCGGGCTGCCGTGCTCGTTCACGAGTTGGCGCACATCCGACGAGGCGACTACGGCTGGAATCTGCTGCTGCAGGCCGTGCTCGTCCTTTACTGGCCGCATCCCTTGGCCTGGTTCGCCGGCCGGCGGATTGGCCAGCTTCGCGAGCAGGCCTGCGACGAGTTGTGCGTCCACTGGCTGAAAGGCGTTTATCGGTGCCGGCTGATCGACCTGGCGGCTCATCTTCTCTCGCGCCGCCCGATCGTCTCGCTTGGTATGGCCATGTCGCAACCGACTAGACTCGCCCGGCGCCTGGCGTGGATCGACGCTAGCTCGGGACGGCCGACCTGCGTGCAATCGGCGCCTGCCCGCCGTGCCATCATCTTGACGACGCTGTGCCTCACGGGCCTGCTTGGGGCGGCTTCGATGAGCGAGTCGGCCGCCGACGATCAGCCGGCCGACACCAAAAAAGCGGAAGAACCGGCGCAGCAGCCTGAGACCAAAAAAAAGTCTTCCGCCAGCAAGCCGCCCTCTGAAGCGAACGACTCAAACACTAAGGGACCGGCCGAATCAACCGAAGAGAGGCGCGCCGCGAACAGCGGAGAATCCGGCAAGGCCGACCGAACGGCCGAAGACAAGCCCGTGCGCGTGTTGGTCGAGCGCGTGAAACGCCAGGATTTGGCTGTCGAAGCGGCCCAGCCGTGCACCTTGACCGCCGGGCGCACGTCCGAGGTCTACGCTCGCTCGCCGGGCTTCATCACGCGCATGACGGTCGACGCCGGTGATCAGGTGAAAACAGGCCAGGTGCTCGCCGAAATCGAGCCGTCGCCGAGCACGGAAGTCATACAGGCCGAATCGCAGGTGGCCGAAAGTGAGGCGGGGGTCCAGAAGGCCGAGGCGGTTGTGGTGGAAAGAAAGGCCGAACTCGAAGCGGCCAAGGCCGACGTGGAGACCGCCGAGGCCAACCTGGAAGGGGCGGCGGTCAACCTTGTGTACCGTGAAAAACAGCAGGTGAGGATCAAGCATCTCGCCGACTCCGGGCAGATCGACGCCGCGCTCGTCGACGAGCAGGAAGAGAAGCTCTCGGCGGCCAAAGTCGAGGTGAAGGGGGCGAAATCGGCTTTGGAATCGGCCAAACGTTTGATCCCGCAGCGTGAGGCGGCTATTGTCTCGGCGCAGGCGACGGCCAAGGTTGCCGCGGTGCAGTTGCGCGCGGCCCAGGGCAAAATGGCAGAACTCAAAAAGAGCAGTCAACGGGGGCTCGTCGTCAGCCCGTTCGACGGCGTGGTGGTCCATCGGGAGTTCCAGCCGGGAGACTTCGTTGGTGGGCCGGGCAAGACTCCTCTGTTTACGGTGGTCGACCTGCGACGGATGACGGCCGTCACCCAGATGCCGGAGCGAGCAGGTCTTGCCATAAAGCGGGGAGATGCCGCGCGCATCTTCATCGACGCTCTGCCCGGAAAAGTCTTTTCCGCGAAAGTCAGCCGCGTCGCCTATCAGATCGACCCGAAAACAAGAACGCTGCAAGTCGACCTGGCCCTCAACGACGACAATTCAGACCGTCGACTCTTGCCGGGCCTCTACGGCGTTGCGGCGGTGACCTTGGCCGTGCACCGCGACGTGCTGAGCATACCGTTGAGCGCATGCCACGGTTCGACGGTGCGCGCGATCGTCGGCGGCCACGCCGTGCAGAAAGAGGTTGAGACTGGCGCTCAATCGTTCGACCGCGTGGAGATCCTGTCGGGATTGCAGGAAGGCGACGTGGTCATCACTCGTCTCCTGAGCCATGAACAGGAAGAGCCCGATTGGCGGACACACCCCCAGGTCGAAATCGTCGAACCGGACCGAACTGCGCCCTGAGAGATCGGGGCCGTAGCGTCACCTAGCATCCAGAATTCTTGCGAATTCCAGTGCCGGGCTACTCCTCCTCGGGCAGCCAGGCCATGCGCGAGGCGGTCACGCGCGGGGCTTTGTCGCCGAATTCGCTCGTCGTCCCGGCTTCGAGGTCGATCAACATCAGGCGGCCCCCTTCGGGAGACTGATCGGGGTGCCTGGGGAAATACACATACGCCAGGTAGCGCCCGTCGGGCGACCAGCACGGGTAGCAGTTCATGCCCGTCCCGTCGGTCAATTCCTGCATCCCGGCGCCGTCGGAGTTGGCCACATAAAGGCGGAGCACGTCCGACGCGACGAGGCACGAGAAGGCGACCTGCTGGCCGTCGGGTGACCAGCAGGGATAAAGCATGCCGCCCAGGTTCCGGTCGATTAAATTGCGCGGTTCGGAGCCGTCGGCGTTCATCACCATCAAGTGAAATCCTTTGCCCGAACGGTCGGAGGCGAACGCGATCCGCTTGCCGTCCGGCGACCAGGCCGAATCGGAGTCGAAGCCGGGGTTGTTCGTCAGGTTCACCTGGTTTTTCCCGTCGCTGTCCATCACGTAGATCTCCCGGTTGCCGTCGCGATTCGAGGTGAAGAGAATCCTCGATCCGTCTGGCGAGCAGGCGGGTTGATCTTCTTCGGTGGCCGTGCCGGTCAGGTTGCGAGCGGCGCCCCCGGCCGCATCGATCGTATAGATCTGGAAACGGCCTGAGGCATTGCTCGTGAACACCAGCCGCCGGCCTCGGTCGCGCCAGCTCGGAAAGATGGGCCGGTCGAGGCCGATCGGCAGCGCGGTCGAATCGTTTTTTCCCGGTTCGACGATCCGCAATTCCCACGGGCCGCTGTGAGGCGCGACGATCAACCGGGGACGCTTGGCCGACGCTTCCCGTTCGGCCGCCGGCAATCCGCCACACGGCACGCAGAGAACAAGAAGAACCGCCGCCGTCCTGGTTGCTTTCATGCATGGGCCTCCTGAAGACAAAAACCCGAGCGGGTGACCGATCACCCGTCCCGTTCGACGAACAGGATGCGAATCTCGCGAGTCTCTTCTTCGAAGGTCAGTCCGGTCTGGCCTTCCAGGTTGTGCAGCACCGAGCGAGGGTCCTTGGCGGCCGCCCGCTGCTCTTTCGTGAACGGCGCCGCCAGGTGATACCGCCAGGATAGGCTCTTGGGCGGGTTGTTGACTTCGGCGACCACCGGCTGTTCGATCCACATGCCGACCCACCGCGTGAAATCCGCGAAATCGCCCCCGCCGCCCCCGGATCCGCTGTTGGGGGCCAACTTGTCGCCGTAGATCTGAACCGAGTCGGGATAATCGGGCAGGGGAGTAAACTCGTACTCGCCGCGCAGCACGTAGACCTGGCGTTTGACGTCTCGAAAGCGGAGCCGGACGGGCAGTTTGGGCTCGTCGCGCAGGATCGCCTCCAGCGATTCGACGACGTGCTCGCGCGACTCCCCGGTTCGCAGCACGAAGTCGCCTGAAATCTGGGTGTCGAGGATCGCCTTGTCCCCCTCGACCTCTTGCGGAAAGACGTCGGCCAGCATGCCCAGCAGGCCTCGGACTTGCATTCCCTGGCCGTTGGAAAAGCTCATTCCCCTGCTGACCAGCTTGTTGTTCTCCCAGCGAAAGAACATCGAGTCGGGCCCTCGCGGTATCGCCTGGGCCTGGCCGGGGTTTTTCTCGCGATAGTAGACGAGTCGCTCCGGAATGAAAGGCGGAATGAGCCTCGCCAGAACCTCGCCCTCAGAAAGCGAGTAGGCGGTTTCAAATGTCTCGATGTCTTTCTTCGCCTGGTCGGGGTCCGGCTTGTCGTCGGCACGCAGGCCATCGAGCGGCGCGAATGCGATCAGCATGGGCAGGAAGGCGAATCGAACGATCTGATTTGCACGTTTCACGAGTTCCTCGATTTGCTCGTGGTGATGGGGAGAAACCTCGGCCCTGGTAATATAACAGACGTACTTAGCGGCAACTTCGTTTGGTTGAGGGTGATGGTCAACACACGGGAAAATGTCGGGGGAATGCTTACCATGCCGCACGACCGAAGCGAAGCGGGCGCGATAAGACGCGACATCGGATATCAACCTGTCGGCGGCCCCGCCGCCCACCAGACGTTGAGGCGATCACCCGAAGGGCTATCGCGCCTGAGTGTCGCGTGCTACAAGTCTGTGGGAGACCGACTTTCCGATAAACCAAAATGAATCAAAAAATCCTTGTCCTTTACGATTCGGCTAGCGGCAACACGGCGAAGATGGCGAAGCTCGTCGCCGAGGGCGCGAGCGAGGTGCCCGACGTCGAGGTGAGGCTGCGCCACGTTGACGAGGCCGCGGCGGAAGACGTCTTCTGGTGCGACGGCCTGGCCCTGGGCAGCCCGACGAATATGGGCATCCTGTCCTGGAAGATGAAACGCTTCTGGGACGAGACGATGATGCCGCACTGGATGAAAGTCGACGGCAAGATCGCCTGCGCCTTCTCGTCGGCCGGCGGATGGGGCGGCGGCCAGGAACTGGCGTGCCAGTCGCTTCTGACCGTGCTGATGAATTTCGGCTTCTTGGTGTTCGGCGTCACCGACTACGCGGGCAAGCTGACGACACTGCATTACGGCGCCGTTGCCGCCCGCGAGCCGCGCAGCGACGAGGCGCAAGCCGCCTGCCGCATTCTGGGCCGCCGTTTGGCGGAATGGGTCGCCGTGTTCGTCGGCGGCCGACGCGATCAGCATCCACTGGTGAAGCCCGCCGTGCGTTTGCCGCCGACGTAAGGTTGGGCTTTTCGAGAGCGGCCAAGGCGGGTGATCGGGCCACCGCCTCTTCAGAATGCAACCCGGCTGTGACGCAACCCGCCCTCACGCTAACCCTTTCCCGGAGGGAGAGGGGATTGCGCGGGTAGCCAGTTCGACCAGCGTGCGAACAAACGCCCCCGTGCCGCCGCCGTCGAGCCACGGTTTTGGCTTCTCCAGAAACGCCGGGCCGGCTATGTCGAGGTGAACCCACGGAATGTCTCCCACAAACTCTTGCAGAAACTTCGCGCCCGCGATCGCCCCCGCCCAGCGACCCTCGCCCGTGTTGCGGATGTCGGCCACCTCGCTGCGTATGTCGTCGCGATACTCGTCGAACATGGGGAGTTGCCACAGCGGCTCGCCGCATTCACGCGCGGCGGCCAGCACCGCATCGCACCAGGGCTGGTCGTTGGTCATCGCCCCGGCGACGTCCGTGCCGAGCGCCACCACGCACGCCCCCGTCAAGGTCGCCAGATCGACGATCCGCGAGGGTTTGCGGGAGCAAGCTACGTCCAGCACGTCGGCCAGCACCAGCCGGCCCTCGGCGTCCGTGTTCATGACTTCGATCGTCTTGCCGTTGCGCGCCCGCAGCACGTCGCCCAGCTTCATGGCGGAACCGCTGGGCATGTTCTCGACCAGCCCCATCAGGCCGATCACGTTCACGGGAAGCTTCAAGTAGGCGATCGCCCGAAGGGCGGCGAGCACCGTTGCGGCCCCCGCCATGTCGCACTTCATCGTCTTCATCGAATCGTTGGGTTTCAGCGACAGTCCGCCCGAATCGAAGGTCACCCCCTTGCCCACGAAGGCCAGCGGCGCTTGGTCGGGTGTTCCGCCGCGGTGCTCGAGCATCACCAGCCGAGGCGGGCGAACGGAGCCTTGGGAGACCGCCAGCAGGGCGCCGCACCCTTCGCGTTCGAGCCGATCGCGGTCCCACAGTTCGACCGCCAGGCCCGACTCCTCGGCGACCTCGGCCGCCAGCGCCGCAAAGGTTTCGGGATAGAGCTCCTGCGGCGGCTGGTTCACCAGGCGCCTTGCGAGGTTGACGCTTTCGCCCAGCACGCGGCCGGTCGACAGCGAATCGGCCGACCCGCCGGCCCAGAGAAGGTCGCCGAGCGGGTGGCGTTTTCTTTCGGCGCGATAGAGGTCTTGTCCCTGGCAGCCCATGATCGCTCCGGCGACGCCGCTGGCGGCGAGGGCCGCGCTTTCGGCCGTCGGCAGATAAAAGGCCACGCGTCCGCGCTCTTTGGCGGCAAGCTGTCGCGCGGCGGCTGCCGCCGTCCGCAGCGCCGTGCCCCGGTCGAAGGCGGCTCGCTTGCCCAACCCCACGAGCAGCACCTGAGTCGCGGCCACGCCCGCGACGCCCCACAGCGGCATCAGCTCATACGCCTTGCCCGTGACCTCTTGGTTTTTCAACAGCCGCGAAACCAGCCCGCCGCTCGCCCGGTCGATCTCGGCCGCAGCCGGCGTAAGTTCGCCCTCAGAAAACAGGCCGACCACCACGGCGTCGACTTCGGCACGCAGAACGCTAACTTCGATCGTCGATATTTGCATCATTCGGCTCGCTTTGATTCGCTGTTTTGGGAGTCTGCACCAGGAGCAGGAGTCCGACGGCGGCGGCCGCCAGCGCGGCGCCCAGGCCGAACGCCGCCAGCGGTCCGGCTCGGTCGTAGACCAGGCCGAAGACGTAACTCGCCGGCAAGGCGGCAACGCCCATCAGCAAGTTATACCAGCCGTACGCCAGTCCCGTGCGCTGGCTGCCGGCCAACTGCGCCACGAGCGTCTTTTCGCTCGGCTCGGTCAGCGCGTAGTACACGGCGTACAGAATAAACAGCGCCCAGATGTGCCACGCTGAGCTGGCCAGCGCAAAGCCGAAATAGATGGCCGCGTACCACAGCCAGCCGGCGACCAGCAGCGGCTTCGCGCCGATCCGGTCGACCGTGTGCCCGCCCAAAAGGTTGCCCGCGCTCTTGGCGAGGTGGAACGCGAACCACAGGATCGGTAAGAGGGGCTCGGCTATTCCCAGCTCGCCCGCGCGCGCCAGCAGAAACAGGTCGCTGGAGTTGCCCAGCGTGAACACGAGCAGGGCCGCAAGGTAGAGGCGAAAATCGCGCGGATAGTGACGCAAGCTGAAATCGAGCCGTTTGCCGGCGTGAGCTCGGGGCGCCTCTTCCTTCAGCCCGACGATCGTCAAGAGCACCACCAGCAGGCCGGGAATCAGGGCAATCAAGAAGAGGGCGCGCAGGTCGTCGGCCGATTCTTCCGGGCGAGCCCAGAGAAACGCGGCGGCCGCCAGCGGCCCCAGCGCGGCGCCCAGGTGGTCCATGGCCCGGTGCAGGCCGAAGGCGCGGCCGTGCATGCGTGCGTCGGTCGAGTCGGCGATGAGCGCGTCGCGCGGGGCGGTGCGCACTCCCTTGCCAATGCGGTCGCCCAGGCGAATCGCCAGCACGTGCCAGGGGACGACCGCCCAAGCCAGGAACGGGCGAACCAGCGCCGGCAACGAATAGCCGAAGACCACGAATCTTTTGCGGCGGCCGGCGCGGTCCGACCAGCCCCCGGCAAAAAGTTTGAGGATGCTTGCCGCGCTGTCGGCGCAACCCTCGATCAATCCGAGGTCGGCCGCGCTTCCCTTCAGGGCCACGATCAGAAAAAACGGCAAGAGGGGCGCCACCATTTCGCTGGCGGTGTCGTTGATGAGACTCGTCCAGCCCAGCAGCCAAACGTTGCGCGGCAGACGTCCGGCTGGCGAAGACGGTGGTTCGGGCGCGTCGGGTAAGGAGCTCACGTGCGATAGGGATTGGGTGGCACCATCATAGCACGTCGCCCGCTTGTGGTGGCTGTGCATCCTGCTGGCATTCGTCTGCTTTTCCGTAAAAGGCCACCGAGCGCCAGTTGCATAGATCGGTGCGCGCGCGGGCCGGGTGGATGTCGAACGCCACGATGTCATCGTTCGCCGATCCGGATGCCGATTTGCTGCCGCTGTCCTGCCGGGCTAGACTGGTCAAACAGAAAATCCCCGATTATGGCCATTTCCTTCGAGCAGTTCGCACAACAGCTAACGGCGTCGGGCCTGGTGTCCGATGCCGACTTGCAAAGCGTGCTTGCCGCCGTGCCGGCCGAGCGTCAGAAGGATGCCGAACGGCTTCTACGGGAAATGGTGCGGCGGAAGAAACTGACGCCGTTCCAGGCCCAGCAGATCTATCAGGGCAAGACGAAACACCTGGTGCTGGGCAACTACGTTGTGCTCGACAAGCTTGGGCAAGGCGGTATGGGCATGGTGCTGAAGGCCCAGCACCGCCGGATGAAACGGTTGGTGGCGCTCAAGATCCTCCCGTCCGCGGCGACCAAGACCGCCGACGCCGTGCGCCGATTTCAACGAGAGGTCGAAGCGGCCGCCATGCTGCATCATCCCAACATTGTGACGGCCTTCGATGCCGATGAAGCCAACGGCACGCACTTCCTGGTCATGGAATATGTCGAAGGACAGGACTTGTCGGCGTTGGTAAAGGAACAGGGGCCGCTTTCCCTCGACAAGGCGCTGGCCTGTTTGCTGCAGGCGGCGAGGGGTTTGGAGTATGCCCACGCTCGGGGCATCATTCACCGCGACGTCAAGCCGGGCAACCTGCTCCTCGATCGCGAAGGGACGGTGAAGATTCTCGACATGGGTTTGGCGCGCATCGAATCCGGCGACCAGGAGCAGGATCAACTGACCGGTACGGGTCAGATCATGGGCACGATCGACTTCATGGCCCCCGAGCAGGCCATGGATACCAAAGGCGCCGATGCCCGCGCCGATATCTACGCGCTCGGCATCACGCTTTGGTATCTCTTGACCGGCCGGACGGCCTACCCCGGCGCGACCGTCATGGCGAAGCTGCTGGCCCATCGCGAGCATCCCATCCCGTCCTTGTGCCAAGCTCGCCCGGGAATATCGCCGGCGCTGGAAGCGGTGTTCGCCAAGATGGTCGCCAAGACGCCCGCTGCGCGGTACCAGACGGTCGCCGAGGTGATTGCCGATCTCCAAGGCTGCCAGGAGCGTGACCTTTCGTCGCAGGCGGCAGGCGCATCGCGCGACGAAGGCGCCCGTTCGCAGGCCTTACTCGACTCCGCTACGAAAAAGCCGGCTGAGCCGACATACGCCGTGGTGACAGAAACCGCTCCGAAAACCGTCCCCGCGCCGCCGACGCACGACACCTTGACGTTGCAGCTCCCGCAGATCGATACCGATCCCGAGACACAGCACTCGCTGGCGGCCGAACTGGCCGTGCGAACTGCCACCTCGAGCCCGCCGCGTCGGCCATGGCGGCCTGGACGGAACACGTGGCTCGCCAGCGCTGGCGGCGCTCTGCTGCTGGCGACCGTCACCATTTTCCTGCAAACGAAAGACGGCGCCATCCGAGTCGAGATCAACGATCCGCAGATCGAGGTGGCGGTCAAAGGAACAGAGATCATCCTTAAGCAGGCCGATAACGGTACGCAAGTCAAACTCTCGCCCGGGGAGAAGACGCTCATCGTCGAGCGCGGCGATTTCAAGTTCGAGACCGACAAGCTGGTTCTGAAGAAGGCTGAAACGATCGCCCTCTCGGTGACCTTCCTCGCCGGCAAGATCCAGGTGAAACAGGGAGAGACGCTGATCGGTGAAGGGAGGCTTCCGCCGGGCTGGCAGGGTTGGCCGTCGGATGCTCCCCCGCCGGCGATCGCGCCCTTCGATGCCGCGCAGGCCAAGGCGCATCAGCAAGCGTGGGCCGACTATCTGAAGCTGCCCGTCGAATATCAAAACTCCATCGGCATGAAGTTCGTTCTCATCCCGCCGGGGGAGTTCATGATGGGCAGCACGCCAGCGGAGATCGAAGAAGCCATGAAGGTTCTCGTTGATCCCTGGAAGGACTATCCCAAGTGCGAAGCTCCCCAGCACAAAGCAATCCTCACGCGTCCGGTCTATCTCGGAGTCTACGAAGTAACGCAGGCCGAGTACGAGCAGATCGTGAGAAAGAATCCCTCTGCTTTCGCCAAGACTGGCCGAGATGAGAAACTCGTCGAGAAGGTCAGAGGGGTAGATACGTCGCGCTACCCGGTGGAGATGGTGAGTTGGAGCGATGCCGCCGAGTTCTGCGCGAAGCTGAGCGAAAAGGAGTCCCTCAAGCCCAGCTATGTTCGCGAAGGCGAGACCGTGACCATGCTCGAAGGGAACGGCTACCGGTTGCCTACCGAGGCCGAGTGGGAGTTCGCCTGCCGTTCCGGAACGACGACTACCTTCTGGATTGGCAACAATGGCGAAGACTTGCCGCAAGTCGACTGGTTCGGCGTAAATTCGGGAGGCCGATCGCACCACGTGGGCGAGCTGACGCCCAATCCATTCGGGCTGTACGACATGCACGGCAACGTTTGGGAGTGGGTCGAGGACTGGTGGGACGCGACCTATTACGGCCAGTTCCAAGCGGAACCCGCCGTCGATCCAAGCGGTCCGGCTGTCGGCGAAAAACGCGCTTTTCGCAGCGGTGGTTGGGACGGCCCTTTCCCCTTCAACGGCCGGGCCGCGTATCGCCCCGCGGACGTTCCGACGCGCTGCCTCGCCGACATAGGGTTTCGCGTCGCGCTGCCGGCAATCAAGGGGACCGACGTCGCTCTGAAGCAGGCGGGCAACAGCCAGGATATCAGGCTCACGTCGGGCCCTGCCGCCCCACGTGACATCCAACACCCAAACGCTGCGGACAACCACGCGGTGGGCGGCCTGCAACTGCACCGTGAATTTCCAGCCCACGCCGGTGGCGTCTGGACTGTCGATCTATCGGCCGATGGGCGACTCGCGGTCTCCGCGGGTGGAGGACTGTTCACAAACGGCCAAGCTAATCTCGGCGAAGGTCGGGATTACGGCGTGCGACTCTGGAACACGGAAACCGGTGAACTATTGGCCAATCTTAGTGGCCACACAAACATTGTTCGCTTCGCGGTGTTGTCTCACGATGACGCTCAGTTGCTGACGGCAAGCTGGGATAAAACAGCCCGTCTGTGGGACGTGGCCAAACGCGAATTGCTGAAAACGTTCATCGGTCACACCGAAGCGCTCACGAGCGCTGTCTTCATTCCGGGCGGCGAGCGGATCGCGACGACGGCCGTGGATGACACGCTGCGGCTTTGGGACATCAAGTCGGGCGAACAACTGCAGTCGTTTGAGCCAGGCATCGGAGATCTCCACGCCCTCGCCATTGCGCACGATGGCCAACTCGCCTACTGCGGCGGGACCGATCACTCGGTACAAATCGTTGATCTGTCGAATGGTAAGATCACCGGGCAACTGGACGGAGTACCCGGACTGATCTACGCCATCGCCGTATCCGCTAGGGGCAACCGCGTTGCGGCGGGCAACGGCGACCCGCCAGGATATCGCGGAATGCTCTGGGAGTTGACCGACACGCGGCGCAGTCTTCCATTCAACGGGCACAGTGTCTGCTTTTCCGAAGACGGTCAACACCTGCTCGTCGGGGGCGAAAAAGGCGAGCTGGACGTGCTTAGCACGACCGACGGCAGCGTGCTGCATCGTCTGACTGCCCACGGCAACATTACGCAGGGCATCGCCATCAGCTCAGACAGTCGGCTGGTGCTATCCGGCAGTTGGGACGGAACCGTGAAGCTATGGAAGGCCGCGCTGCCGATCACCAAATGACACTGCCGCGGCAAGATCTCGCGCGGAGGTCGATGTCACCGACGCATGTAAACGGCCAGCTCTTCTACGAGTAGGCCGAATGTGCGGGTAAACCGAGCGCAGTAGAATAGGCGATGCATGCACGAGAATTCATGCCGATCACCCTTGAGCATGCCTCATGACGATGCCGGCTTGCACTCCGACCGAACCGCACGGGAGATCAATGGACACCGCCGAGTTCCTTCAGCGTAGGGTCGATGGGGAAACCGACTTTCGTGGTATCGAGTTGGCGGAAGCCAGCCTGACGGGACTCGATCTGCGCGGCTGCCGCCTTGATGGCGCGGTTCTCGCCAGGCTCGACCTGCGTGGGGCGAATTTGACGCGGGCCAATCTGACGGGAGCCCGGTTCGTCGACGTCAACCTGAGAGGTTCTCATCTGTTCGCGGTCAACCTGACACGGGTCGTCTGTGAACGGGTCGAGCTTTCTGGGGTGAATCTTCATACCGCCAACCTGCAATCGGCCAGGCTCGTCGGCATCGACCTGCGCTGCGCCCAACTTTTGCAGGCGGACCTCAGGAATGCGGACCTCCAGCGCGCCAATCTCCGCGGCGCGAATCTCACCCTGGCCGATCTCCGCGGCGCGCGTATCGCCGGTGCCGACTTCACCGAGGTCATCTTCGACCGCACCGACCTGCGCGGGACGATTCCTCCTCATACCCCGCGTTAATAGACGATGCGCTCGGAGCATCCAGGAACCATGGCGGCGGCACGCCGCAAGCCTGCCGATCCGGCAGAACTCTCAAGAAAGCCTGCCATGACGTCCGAGTCACTAAGCGGTCGCTAGGGTGAGGCCGCGCTCTTCAATCGCCGCTGCACCAGAATCCATCCGATCACGCAAGGTGAAATGATAGGCAGCACGAACTCGCCGGCTCCCCCGTCATGGAGTGCCGGGGCAACCTTGGGCGAGGTCACATCTCCGTGTGCTTATTAAAATACTCGTCGCTGGCGACGAAGCCGGTGATGACCTGCTCGTTGGTCTCGCCGCCCGCGAGTTGTGCGACCCAGTAGTTGAGCCCCTGCGCATCGGGCTGCCGGCCGAGGTAGTGCATGTAATCGTCGGTGATGCGCTGCGATTCGCGTTCGCGTCCGGTCGCAAAGTTGTAGGCCACGGCGGTGCGGCTGAGCCCCGCGACGAGCTGGTCGACCCAATAGGTTTCGCCAGAAGCGTCGGCCGGACGACCGAGGAGATCCTGGTAGAGAGCGTCGACAAACGCCTTGTTGGTGCCGCCGGCGTGCGCGAAAAACTCGGGTGAGCTGATGAAACCTGCTTCGAGTTGCTCGTCGGTCAGGCCGTGATTCTGCATCTGGTCGACCCAGTACGCCAGACCTGCTGCGTCGGGCACGCGGCCGAGGTAGTTGCGGTAGGCGGGCGTGACGATGATGTTGCCAAAGTATTCTGCGCTGTGGTCGAGTGAGTTGACGAAGACGAACCGGGGCTGGCCGGCCTCGAGCTGCTGCACCCAGTAAGCGAGCCCCGACGGATCGGCCGGGCGGGCCAGCACGTCTTCGTAGACCGCTTCGACATAGAGCTGGTCGGGCGACGGCGGGTCGGTTGCCTGCACGTCCACCGTCGCCGTGCTCCCCCCTTCGTCCCGCACCGTAACCTGGATGGTGTAGTTGCCCACTTGTTGATAGTGGTGGCTGCCGGTGATCCGAAAGACGCCAGCGGATTGGGTTATCAAGCCGATCGAGGCGCTGGTGCCGTCTCCCCAATTGATCGTGGCCGCGTAATTTCCTACCGGCTCAGCGCCTCCCTGGTCGGTAAACGTCGCCAAGAGCACGTTGTTGACCGTTCCGCTCGACGGCAGATCGACGCTAGAGGGCGACAGGTTCAGCGGCGCGTCGGCCACATTCGCCGTACTGTTCGCCGCGGCTTGAGCGCCGTCAACATCGCGAATCGTCACGCTCACGGCGACGCCCTGTTGCTCCTCGGCGTAGACGTGCGAGCCGATCACCGAAAAGCCACCGCCGGTAGAAGCAATCGTTCCTTGCGAAGTGATTCCGTCTCCCCAGACGATCGTTGCCGAGTAGTCGGCAACCTTCCCTGCAGGATTCGCGTCGGCGAAAGTGGCCACGGTTCCTGAGAAGGTCGAGCCCTCCGTCGCGCTGAAAGTGACTCCCGTGGCGTTGAGCGGCGCGTCGGCCACGTTCGCCCGGCTCGTGACGCTCAGCTTATCGAGCGAGGGGTTGACGACCGTCACCGTGAAGGGCCACGACCCGGCTTCGGCAAAGACGTGGGTGCCGAGGATCACGAATCCGCCGCCGGGTGCCGAGCTGAGGGTGCCCAGCGTTGTCGTCCCGTCGCCCCAGTCGATCGTGGCGGCGTAATCGGCGGGGTTGGGGTCGGAATCGTTGCACGTGGCGACCGTTCCCCGGAATGTGGCTCCCTCGACCGCCGTAAGCGTTACTCCCGACGCGGCAAAGCGAGTGCTGGCGACGTGGGCCGATGCGGTAAGCGTCACCCCGCTGCCGCCTTGATCGCTGACGACAATTCGCATCGCGCGGCTTGCCGCAGGGGCGGCATAGTTATGCGAGCCGCTGACGAGAAACACGCCGCCAGGCGCGGTGGCGATCGTGCCGGGCGTTGTAGCCGAGCCGTCGCCCCAGTCGATCGTGGCCGTGAAGTCGCCTTTCGTGGCGTTCGGGTTGCCGTCCGTGAACGTGCCCACGGTGCCGGTGAACAGCACGCCGGAGGTTGCGGCGATGGTCAGCGCCGGACCGCCGGAAAGCGGCGCATCGGCGACGACAGCCGTGCTGGTGGCCGTCGTTTTGCTGCCGCCCGCGTCGCGGATTGTCACCGTAGCGTTTTCTGTCGCCTCGTCGGCATAGAGGTGCGTGCCATCCACCAGGAATCCGCCGGCCACGGCGCTGACCGTGCCGGTGGTCGTCTTGCCGTCGCCCCAGTCGATCGTGGCCGTAAAATCAGCGGGCGTGCTCAGGGGGTTGGCGTCCGTGAACGTGGCCACCGTGCCGCTGAAGGTGATTCCTTCCGTGGGCGAAAAAGTGATGCCGCCGCCGGATAGGGGAGCGTCGGCGATATTGGCTTTGGAGGTCGCGGTGACCGCGCTGCCGCCCCGATCGTTGATCGTGATCCGGATTGGCACGTTCGACCCTTCGTCGATGTAGGTGTGCGAGCCGACGACGATGAAACCTCCCGTCGGATTGACGCTCACGGTGCCGGTCGTGGCCGTCGTGCCGTCGCCCCAGTCCAGCGTCGCCGTGAAATCGGCCGTGGTCGCCGACGGATTACCGTCGGTGAACGTGGCGACCGTACCGGCGAATTGAGTTCCCTCCGTGGCGCTGATCGTAACCGGGGTTGCACTCAAGGGGGCGTCCGCCACCTCGGCCGTGCTCCTGGCCGTCGCCTGGCTGCCGCCCAGATCGGTCACAATCACGGTGACCGGCAGGTTATTTACTTCCTCGGCGTAGGTGTGGCCACCCGAGACGAGGAAGCTGCCGGCCGCCACCATGGTCACCGTTCCGGCCGTGGTCGAAGTGCCGTCGCCCCAGTTGATGGTGGCCGTGAAATCGGAGGCCGAGCTGAACAGGTTGGCGTCTTCGAAAGAGGCGACGCGCCCCGCAAAGGGGTTTCCCTCGACGGCTCCGATGGTCAGCGCGGTGGCGGTCAGCGCGGCATCGGCCACGTCGACGGCGGCTTTTGCCGTGGCGTCGGCCGTGCCCACTTTGTGCCGCAACACAATCTGCGGCATATACGTCCCTTCTTCGGCGTAGACGTGGCTGCCGCTTACGGTGAAACTGGGGGCCTGACCGCTGACGACGGCGCTCGTCGTCTGACCGTCGCCCCAATCGACCTCCGCCGAAAAATCGCCGGTCGGGTTGCCCGAATAACTGTCGGCAAATGTCGCCAGCACGCCGCTGGCGGTCTGGCCCTCGGTGGTCGCCAGCGTCGAAGAGTCGAGCGGCGTCAGCGTGTTGGCGTCGGTCACGCTGGCCGAACTGGTCGCCGTGGCCGACGCTCCCCCGATATCGTCGATCACGACGATCACCTTGTCGCTCACGTCGACGAAGGTGTGGCTGCCGCTCACCGTGTAGTTGCCGGCCGCGCCCCGGATCGTGCCGCCGGTGGTGACGCCGTCGCCCCAGTCGATTGTGGCAGAAAAGTCCGACAGGTTGCCGCCATCGGGGTTGGTGTCGATGAAAGTCGCCACGGAACCCGTGAAGAGTTGCCCCTCGGTGCCGTCGACGGCCACCCCGGCTGCCGTCAGCGGATAGTCGGCCACGAGCATGGTCGAGGTGGCAAGAGCCGTACTGCCTCCTTCGTCGTAGATCGTCACGGTGGCGTCGTACGTTCCGCCGACTTCGTAGGTGTGCGTTCCGGAAACGTCAAAACCGCCCGTTCCCGACACGGTGCCGATGCTGCTCGTGCCATCGCCCCAGTCGATCGTGGCGGTGAAATCGCCGGCCGTGCCTAGTGGGCTGGCGTCGTCAAACTTGGCCACCGTGCCGGCAAACGCCTGACCCTCGGTGAGGTTTAATGTTTTGCCCGTGGCAGAAAGCGGCGCGTCGGCCACCACCGTCGTAAACGCGGCGGTGGCCGAAATGCGGCCGGGCGCCAGGTCGGCGATCGAAACCACGGGCGAGTACGTTCCTTCCTCGGCGTAGACGTGCTGGCCGCTGATGGCGAATTGGCCGTTCGGTCCAGAGACCGTGCCCTCGCTCGTCGTGCCGTCGCCCCAGTCGATCGTGGCCAAGAAGTCGGCCGCCGGGGCGGCGTAGGTGTCGCTGGCGGTGGCCACTTCGCCAGCGAAAATCATCCCCTCGGTCGCGGCGAACGTAGCTCCGCTCACCGACAGGGTGCCCGTGTCGGCGACGATGATCGTTTCCTGGTCCGTAGCCGTTGCCGCGCCGCCGACGTGAGCGACCAGGATGCTCAACGTATAAAACCCTTCGCCGATATAGGTATGGCTGTCGGCAACGGTAAACGCCCCGGCCGCGCCGGAAACGGTGCCCTCGCTCGTCGTTCCGTCGCCCCAGTCGATGGTCGCCGCCAAAGCACCGGCACTCGTTGCGAGATTGCTATCGACAACCGTCGCCACCATGCCCGTGAAACGCGACCCTTGTGTCGGCTCGATGGGAACAAGGGTCGCAGCCAGCACGTCGATGTCGACGACATTCGCCGGATCCTGCACAACAACCTTGGCACCACCGACGTCGTTGATCGTGATCGTCACGGTGCTCGCCCCGGCGTCCGCAAAGCTGTGACTGCCAGCAATGGAGAAGACCGCGCCTTGCCCGCTGACAATCGTCCCGGCGGTCGTGGCTCCGTCACCCCAGTCGATCGTAGCCGTGAAGTCGCTCGCGGTGCCGTTCGGATTGGCATCGGAGAAAGAGGCCACCGTGCCGCTGAACGTCGCTCCCAGCGTGGCGGCGATACTCAGGTGGGTGCCGCTGAGCGGGGCGTCCGCCACCTTGGCCGTGCTGACCACGCTCGCGTTTGCGCCATCCACGTCGTTCACTTTGACCGTGACGGAGTTGGTTCCCTCCTCCAAGTAGGTATGGGAACCGGCCACGGAGAATTTGCCGGCGCTGAAAGACACGGTACCGGCGGTCGTGGCTCCGTCGCCCCACAGAATTGTGGCCGTGTAGGCACCGGCCGACATGTTGCCGTCGCCGTCGGTAAAGGTGGCCACCGTGCCGCTGAACGCCGCGCCCTCGGTGGGCGTGATGGTCTGGGCCGTCATGCTCAAGCCTGGCGAGACGACGCGAGCCAGCGCGCTGGTCGTGACCATGTGGCCCGACGGATCGGACACCTGGATCGAGATGCTCTTCAACCCGCTCGACGCGTAGGTGTGACTTCCGCTGATCGCGAAGCCGCCGGCGGCCAGGGCCGAAATTCCGCCCGACGTGATGCTGCCGTCGCCCCAGTTGATGTTGGCCGAAAAGCTGCTGGCCGGCAGGTTCTGCGCATCGGAAA
This sequence comes from Pirellulales bacterium, assembly GCA_035550375.1. GTDB lineage: Bacteria > Planctomycetota > Planctomycetia > Pirellulales > JAICIG01 > DASSFG01. Next base: position 68,331 of record DASZPH010000037.1, read on the forward strand.
AGACTGCCAGCGTTCCGTTGAAACTGATCGTCGACGTGGCGACCAGCGCCGTCCCCTGCGCCACCAGCCCGACGCTCTGGGCGCTTTGGATCGCGCCGAACAGGCCATGTTGCCCGCCGCTGGTTCCGGCCGAGAAGAACAGCTCGTTGCCGTTGCCGGCCGTCAAGCCGTTGCCGAAGCTTAGCCCGCGCAAACCATCGATGACGAGCGGCGCTCCCGATGGCAGCGAAAGCGTGCCGGCAAAGGCGCCGGTAAGAGGATTGAACGCCTCGATCTGGCCGTTGCCATTATTGGCCACCAGCAAATCGCCCGCGAAGTCGCCAAAGGTCGACGGAGCCAAGACGGCGCCCCAAGGGGCGTTGAGCGACTGGCCGACAAAGAGCTCCTTCTGGAGCACGCCGTTGAGGTCAAACAGGTCCAGGGCACCGTTGCCCGCACCGGCGACGGCATTCAGGCCTGAAGCGTCCTGCCTGGCGTAACAGACGAGGAGCTGTCCTCCCAGGTTGACGACGTTGTAGGGAGCGAAGCCGGCCGGCAGGCCCGGATCGCTGAATGCACCCGGCGCGGCGACCGGTTGAAACGACGAATTGAAGACGTCGATGCGGTTGTTGTGGAAATCGGCCGCGTAGAGGAAGTTTTGGCCCCCGTTGTTGGCCAAGGCCAGGCCGGTGAAGATCGCGCCGATGCTGGAAGCCGCCACTTGCGCTTGGTTGGAGGGCGAAGGGGGAGGCACCCCCTGGTTCCAACCCGTGATATTGCCTCCCGCGGAGCCGAACAGGAAAGAGGCGGGCCCGCTCGACACGCCGGACTGCACCATGAAGCTGGTGGTGCCGTTCGCGGCCACGCCGGTTGGATTGCCGCCCGGAATGTTGACGGCGAGCGTGTCCGTCTGAAACGGCGAGCCGGCGACCGCACCGAAATACAGCGAGGCCATGCCCGCGCCGCGGTCGGCGACCCAGATATCGCCGCCGTTGGCATTCAGCGCCTGGCCCCAAGGATTGACGAGGTTGGCGTCCTGGATGAGTGCGGTCGCCGGCTGGTCGCTGACGAGATTCAGAGGCAGGTAGCCGCTGGTGAGCAGGTGCCGCGGCTCGAGCGCCTCGGCGGCACGAGGTGGCTGCCGGCAGGCGGAGCGATGCCGTCCCGAACGGGCGAGTTGGGCCTTTCGCCAGCCGTGCATCTGCCAATTTCCTTACGACACCTCCTGGGGGGCGACGACCGGCAGCCCGTGGCCAGACGTGCAACGTCTTAGCCTACCTGGATCGTGGCGAGCGAGGCAAACGAAATGCGACCTGGGCGGGCGGAATAATGGAAAATTAATGCGATCCAACCCGGGCGCCCATCGTCAGCGGCATCCGTGACGGGGGAAGCTCAGTCGTGCTTCACGCAAGAACGGCGTTGATCACCCGACCGTGTACGTCGGTGAGCCGGAAGTCGCGGCCGCCGGAGCGGAACGTGAGCCGCTCATGATCGAGGCCGAGCAGGTGCAGAATTGTGGCGTGAAGGTCGTGGATGGTGCAAATATTGTCCACGGCATACATGCCCAACTCGTCGGTGGCGCCGTACACCGTTCCCCCCTTGACGCCGCCCCCGGCGAGCCAGACCGAAAAACCTTCGGGATGATGATCGCGGCCGTCGCGGCCGGCCGAGTGGGGCGTGCGGCCGAATTCGCCGGCCCAGATGATGAGCGTCTCCTCAAGCAGCCCGCGGGCCTTCAAGTCGCAAATCAGGCCGGCGATCGCCTGGTCGGTGTCGAGCGCGTTCTTTTCGTGACCCGCCTTGAGGGTGCCATGCTGGTCCCAGGTGCCGTTTGAGGCGCCCGGCGGACAGGTGATCTCCACGAACCGCACTCCCGACTCGATCAGCCGCCGTGCACGCAGACACTGGATGCCGTAGAGCCGCTTGCTTGGGACGTCGGAATCGATGCCGTACAGGCGGTGCGTGGCCTGCGTCTCGCGGCCCAGGTCGAGCACGTCGGGCACGAGCGACTGCATGCGGTAGGCCATCTCGTAATTCTTGATCGCCGCCTCGACCGCTTCGTTGCCCGCCAGCGATCGCGAGAACGCCTTGTCTTCTTCGGTGAGCACGGCCAGCTTGGCCTGCTGGATGCGCGGGTCCTTGTCGGCCGGCTGGATGTTTTCGATGGGCGTGCCGTCGGCACGCAGCAGCGAGGCCTGGTGGCTGGCGGGCAAGAAGCCGCTCGAAAAATTCTCCAGTCCGCCGCAAGGGACGACGCCGAAGCTGAGGACAACAAATCCCGGCAGGTTCTGGTTCTCGCTGCCCAGACCATACGTACACCACGATCCGAGGCTGGGACGTCCCGCGTTGTTTGAGCCCGTGTGCAGGCGCAGCACGCCGGTGGAATGGATCGGCAGGTCCGCCTTCATCGAACGAATCACCGCCAGTTCGTCGGCGCACTCGGCGATGTGCGGAAACAACTGGCTGACGGGCAGGCCCGACTCGCCGTGTCGGCTAAAAGCCCAAGGGCTCTTCAGCCACTGGCGGTTTCCGTTGGCCGTGGGATTCTTGGACTCGGTGAACGGCTTGCCGTCGAGGGCATCGAGTTGCGACTTTGGGTCGAACGAATCGACGTGCGACACGCCGCCGTCCATGAAGCAAAAGACGACGCGTTTGGCGCGCGGCGCAAAGTGGGGAGCCGCCGCGGCGCCGGCCGGTTTTTCGAGCAGGCCGGCAAGCGCCACCAGTCCGAAGCCGTTGGCGGCGGCGGCAAGGGCCTCGCGCCGGCTGACCGGAGACGCGAGTTTTCCCGGGCACCGGCAAAATGTGCAATGCGTATCCCTCTGCATGTACGTCAATATGCATCAAGCGCCGGGCCGGAGCAACACGGCGACGCTTTGCGGAGAGTCTCACGCAAGCGTCAGCGCCGCAACGGGGCGGCCTCGGAAGCGATGATCGCAGATTCCGCAGGAACGTACAGCACGGCCTCCAGACCGTCGACGGGGTGCTTGTCCGGCGACACGTAAGCGTCGGAACGCAGGCTGGCGAACAACTCCGGACAAAAAACGACGCGCGGGTGCTCGGGCACGGTCACCGTCCAGAGCCGGCCGGACCGCGCGCGCTCTTCGACGACTTCCCGCGGCGTATCGCAACCCATCGGCCGAGCATCTTTGCCGAAGTAGACCTGGTAGACCTCCGGATGCAGCACCCACAGCGAATCGCCCGGCCGCCAGTGTTCGTGGACGTAGGCGAAAGCCTCGCGGTACCCGCTTTTCGATTCGACGGTCGCGAGCGACCTCGCCGAGCTCGACATGCCGGGGACGATCAGCACGACCACCGCGGCCAGCCGCACCCAGTGATATCGGTTTGGCAGACACCGCGTCGCGTCGGCTAGTCCGGCCGCCGCCAGCAGCCAGATGCACGGAGCGGCGAAGAAGATCGTGCGGTCAGAAACCGGGTATCGGCGGAGAAAGGCCGCGACCACGGCGAGCGCCAGCGGAGCGCCCAGCGCCACCACGAGTGCAGGCGATCGGCGGCGCCACGCCACCATTCCCCACACGGCGAGCAACGCAAGCGGCCAGCCCATGCCGACCGTCGCATACTCGGCCATGCTCGGCAGACGATTCAAGCACCAGACGGCGGCGGACACGATCGACTCGTCTGGCGGAAATCCCTGCCAACCCTCCCAATGCTCGCGCAGGCCGCCGTAGTACAGGTGCCGCGCGTCGAAGTACCACAAGGCCAAGGCGGAAGCGAGCAGGCCCGCGTTGAAGACCGTCCAACGCAGCCAATCCGCCGGCCGACGGGCGCCAACCGCGTCGCACAGCATCGCCAGGCTGACGCCCCCCAGCACGAAGACGCTGGGAAAGGACAGCCACGGTCCGAAGAGGGCGCCGATCAACAGTGCGACAAAAGCGCCCTTGCGAACCCGTTCGGCGGCCTCTCTGGAGACATAAAGACACATAGCCAGCAGCAGGCCTTCGACAAGGACGAGGTCGGTGGAGTAGGGTCTGACCTCGCAGGCGTGGATGACGGCGTGCTTCGAGACGGCCACGAGCGCCACCGGACAGATCCAGGCCCACGATCCGAGGAAGCGCCCGGCGAGCGGCACCATGAGAACCATCGCCGCCAGACTGGAGGTGATGGCCGGCAATCGCATCGACAGCTCTCCGCCGCCGCAGGTCGTGTAAACGGCTCGCGAGATCCACAGAAAACCGGGCGGTATGACGAGGTTGTAGTCGATCGCCCCCAGCAGGTCCCGATACGATCGCTCGAAGACGTTGAGCAAAAGATAGGCTTCGTCGTACCAGTACGACGGGCAGCCAAAATACTGCCGCGAGCGAACGGCGGCGCCCAGGAGCAACAGGGCAACCGCCATCCGCCGCGTCCAAGGCGTCGCATCGGAGGTCACCGCAGCGCGGGTCGGGTTCATCGCGGGCGAATTACCGTTCAAGTCTGGTCCAGCCGGTAGGAATGGGACGTGCGAAATCGCAAAGAATCTGCGAGAGGGTGTACCCGGGAGGTTCACTGTCGGCTTCGATGGCGCTGAATACAAATGTGGTCCGATCACCATTCCAAGGCCGGACGCACAGCGCACATGGTTGAAAATCGCCTTCGCGCAGGATGACAGTGAGCGGGTGATGGCGGTAAAAGCACCCAGTCGACAGGACGTCGCTTGCCCAGCGAACCATGTTGCCCAGCCGCTGAACCGGCCGTTGACGCGGATGGAGTTCCAACCAGATTTCACCGTCGCGACGCTCGTCAGGATTGATGCGAATCCAGTAGTCGCGATTTAAATCGGCAGCACGAACCCCATAAAGAAGCGGTATGGGCCAGCTATCGCTCTCGTTTTCTGAACGAGGCAGGGGGTGCTCGAACACGACCTTTTGATCGTAGTCGAATCGACGGATCGCCTTTTCATCACGCTCCCAGCGTTCGGCTATGCGACCGAGCACGTGATAAGATGCCTTGTTGGGCCATCTGTAGGTTAGCTCGCCTTGGGCAATGTACGGGGCCTCATTGAAAAGTGCTCCGATGTATTGCCGGCGGGTGAATTTACAGCGAAATAAGCGAATTCCCCGGCTCTGCTCTTCCCACTTGGCGACGATTTGATCCAGTCGTTCTTTTTCGGCATCGGTCGACTCAAACGGGCAAGCGACCTCTTCCATAGCGACTGCTTCGGGTGCTCCCTTCGCCGCTAGGCTACCTTTGCTGTCGCCCTCCGTGGCAGCGCCGGAGACCAGCCCGGGCAAGACCGCCATGAATGAGATCGAGATTGCCGCGAAACCTCGCCGAGCGGTCGGCATGGGGGCCTCCACGTTATGGCCTTAGCGAAATCGGCGTGGAGTTTACCCTTGGGTGTGCTTTGAGGCACAGGCCATTTTGCGTATCCCTGACCTACAGATCGCTGGGCGCAAACCCGTGCGCTTGGCAACTCGGCCCAGCCTGCCCCCTCCAGAACGGTGTGCGACCCGCCTGACTGCCGTTTCACTTGCCAACCGATCCGCAGGGAGCGCAGCAAATACCCGAGATGCCTTAGTCGAGGGCCATTTCGTCAAGAAGTCACCGCAAATAGTTCACCCGGAGCCGACCGGGCGCCAACAGTGCCTCCGAAGTTCACGCCGTTTTCCGACAATATAAAACGCTAAGCGATTAGTTCTCTGATAACCCGCGCCGGTTCCACGCCCGTCAGCCGCTGGTCCAGGCCCTGGTAGCGGTAGGTGAACCGCTCGTGGTCGAAACCGAGCAGGTGCAGCACCGTGGCGTGGAAGTCGTGGATGTGGACCGGATCTTTGACGATGTTGTACGAAAAATCGTCGGTCTCGCCGTAAATCGTGCCGGGCCGCGAGCCGCCACCGGCCATCCACATCGTGTAGCAGCGAGGATGGTGGTCGCGACCGTAATTCTTGTCGCTTAATCCCCCCTGGGAGTAGATCGTGCGGCCGAATTCACCGCCCCAGATGATCAGCGTCTCGTCGTAAAGACCCCGCTGCTTCAAATCCTGCACCAGGCCCCAGCAGGCCTGGTCGACGTCGCGGCATTGATCGGGCAAGCGGCCCGCCACGTTGCCGTGCGTGTCCCAGTTGTTGTGGTAGATCTGGATAAAGCGCACGCCGCGCTCGATCATCCGCCTGGCCAGAAGCACCGAGTGGGCAAAGCTGCCCGGCTTCTTGGCCTCGTCGCCGTAGAGGGCGTAGGTGGAGTCCGGCTCGTTGGCCGTGCTCGTCAGCTCCGGCACGCTGGCCTGCATGCGGAAGGCCAGCTCGTATTGCTGAATCCGCGTGTGGGTCTCGGGATCGCCGACGAGACGGTAGTTCATCTCGTTGAGCGCGTTGAGTCCGTCGAGCGTACGGCGGCGGACTTCGCTTGGCACGCCCGGCGGATTGTTGATGTAGAGGATCGGGTCGCCGCCCGAACGGAAGGAGACGCCGGCGTGCTCCCCCGAGAGGTGGCCGCTCGACCAGAGCCGGGCCGAAATGGCCTGCACCTGCTCGGTGTTGGTCGGCTTGGCCACCAGCACCACGAACGACGGCAGATTGTCGTTCATCGAGCCGAGGCCGTAGGAAACCCAGGCGCCCAAGCAAGGACGGCCGGTCACCTGGTTGCCCGTCTGCATGTAGGTGATGGCCGGCTCATGATTGATGGCCTCGGTGTGCATGCTGCGGATGAAGCACATGTCGTCCGCCATCCGGGCCGTGTAGGGCAACAACTCGGTCACCCACATGCCGCTTTGGCCGTGTTGGGCGAACTTGAACATGCTGGGAGCGATCGGAAACCGCTTCTGCCCCGAGGTCATCGTCGTGAGGCGTTGACCCATGCGGACCGTGTCGGGCAGGTCTTTGTCGAACCACTCCTTCATCTGCGGCTTGTAGTCGTAGAGGTCCATCTGCGGCGGACCGCCGACCATGTGCAGGTAGATAACCTGCTTGGCCTTGGGGGCGAAGTGCGGACCGGGCGCGTGGGACTCGCCGGCCGAGGCGGACCGGCCAAGCCAGTTACCCCCCAGCGAGGCCAGCGCCGCGCAGCCCAGCGCATTCGCGCCGCGGCCAAAAAACTGGCGGCGGGTTTCGTAGCGGACGTATTCTTCGATGGGGGACATTAGTTAATCTCCGGCCAGGTCGATGGGCAGCGTTCAGCCTACTTATTCAAAACCTCATCCAGATTCATCAATTCGTTGGTCAGCATCGTCCAGGCGGCCAGGGTCGGCACGTCCAGCGAAGCATCGGGCTTCGATTCACCGAAGGAGATCAGCATCTTGGCTTCCTCCGGATGACTTTGATAAAAGGCCGAGAGATCGGCCAGCGACGACTGCACGGCCGGCGCTTCTTCGGCACGCCAGGGCCGGGCGATCAGCCGCTTAGCGAGCAGGTCGAGCCGGCTTTCGGCCGAGTCGCCCCCTTGCTTGATCACCGTCTCGGCCAGCCGCCGCGCGGCTTCGACGAACTGCGGGTCGTTGAGCGTCACGAGCGCCTGTAGGGGCGTGTCGGTTCGCTCGCGGCGCACCGTGCAGACCTCGCGGCTGGGCGCGTTGAAGATGTCCATCGAGGCGGGCGGGGCGGCCCGCTTCCAGAACGTGTACAGGCTGCGGCGATAGAGGTTGTCGCCGCCGTCCGCCCTGTAGTCGCGCGTGTTGCTGCCAATCATGGCCACGGCTTCCCACACGCCCTCGGGCTGATAGGGCCTCACGCTCGGCCCACCGATCTTCTCGACCAGCAGGCCGCTGGCCGCCAGGGCGCAGTCGCGAATCATCTCCGCATCCATGCGAAACCGCGGCCCGCGCGACAGCAGCCGGTTCTGCGGATCTTTTTCGAGCTTTTCGGGTGTGTTAACCGCCGCTTGTCGGTAGGCGGCCGAGGTCACAAGCTGCTTGAAGAACCGCTTCATGTCCCAGCCGCCTTCGCGGAAGTCGACCGCCAGCCAGTCGAGAAGCTCGGGGTGCGAGGGCAATTCGCCGGCGACGCCAAAGTCGCCCGCCGTGCGGACGATGCCCGTGCCAAACACTTCCTGCCAGAAACGGTTGACGGTGACCCGCGCGGTGAGGGGATGCTCGGGAAGCAAAAGCCATTGGGCGAAGCCGAGACGATTCTTGGGAAGTTCGGCCGGCATCGGCGGGAGCATGTCGGGCGTGTCGGGCTGCACCGGGTCGCGCCGCTTGTCGTAATCTCCCCGATATAGCACGTACGCCATCGCCGGATCGCTCCGCTCTTGCATCACGTGGGCCTGCGTGCCGCGCGACTTGATGGCCGACTCTTCCTGTTCCAGGCCGGCGATCTTGCCGGCGAGCTCTTGCGAAACCGTATCGAGCGTGCGGAGCCACCAGTCGTAGAGCTCGTTCTTGTCCGCGTCGCTGCGCTGATCGGCCGGCCTGGCCAGAAGGGAAACGGCTCGCGTCGTCTGGGCCAGCTTCTGCACGTCGCCGGGCGCCAGGGCCCGGCCGTAGATCCGCACGTCTTCGATCAGCATTTCGTCGAGCCGCGACGCAGAATGCCGCTGGGCCAGCTTGAAGGGGACCTCGGTGCGGATGGTGCTTTTGAGCGCGTTGGCCTGCACGCCGACGGGCTGCGCCTGGCCGTTGATGTACACCTGGACGCCTCCCACTTGTCCCGAGCCGTCGTAGGTGACGAAAACGTGCGTCCACTCGTTGGCTTTGATCGGGTTGTTGGAGACGACTTTCAGCGCGTCGTCCGGCCAGCGGTTGATGATGTGGCAGCCGATTCGGCCCCCTTCCATCCACAGGTCCCAGCCCCGGTAGTCGTGCCCGTCGTCCATCCGCGCGAAAATGGCGCCGGCTCCCTCGGTTGTTGCCAGCTTGACCCATGCTCCGTAGGAAAACGCCTGATCCTTTTCCAGGTCGCCCACGTCGGCGACTTCGGCGACGACGCCCGGCTTGGTCGCCAGCGCAAGGGGGGCGACGTGGCCCGGCTGCCAGGTGAGCTGGGCCGAGGTGGCCACCGTCCGTGGCTGGCCGTCGAAGGTGGCGGCAAACGAGTTATCGCCGCCGCCGTTGAGCTCGGCGTAAAACCGGAGCCCGTCGTTGGGCAGCAGGCCGGCTACCGTTTCGGCCGTGGCAGAAGTCAGCCAGCCGTCGAATTCGGTGCGGGCCGAGGTCTTTCTCTCGTCGGCCTGCTTGCGGGCGGCCGCGACTTCGCCGACGAGCGACTCCCAGCGAGGCCGATCTTCCTTGCTCGGCACAAACAGGACCGGTGGTGTGTCCTTGATGTTGCCATCCATCGCCTGCTGGGTGGTGTTGTTGAAGAAGGCCGCCATCTCGTAAAACTCGCGCTGCGAGAGCGGGTCGAACTTGTGGTCGTGGCAGACACCGCAACCGGCCGTCGTGCCCAGCCACACCTGGGCCGTCGTTTCCGTCCGGTCGCGGGTGTAGAGCACTTCGTATTCTTCGGAGATGGCGCCGCCCTCGCTCGTGGTGATATTGCAGCGATTGAAACCGGAAGCGACCTGCTGATCGAGCGTGTGGTTGGGGAGCAGGTCGCCGGCCAACTGCTCCACGGTGAACCGATCGAAGGGAAGGTTGCGATTGAAGGCGCCGATGACCCAGTCGCGATAACTCCAAATCTCGCGATAGTTGTCGAAATGGATGCCGTGCGTGTCGGCGTAGCGGGCCACGTCGAGCCAATAGCGGCCCCGGTGCTCGCCCCAGGCGGCCGCGCTCATCAACTGGTCGACAAGTTTTTCGTAAGCGTCTGGCGAGGGATCCCCAACAAAGGCTTCCACGAGCTCCGGCCTGGGCGGCAGACCCGTCAAGTCGAGCGACACGCGACGCGCCAGCGTGCGGCGATCGGCTTCGGGCGCCGGACTAAGGCCCGCGGCTTCGAGCCTGGCCAGGATGAAGTAGTCGATCGGGTTGCGGCACCAGGCCACGTCTTTTACGGGCGGCAGCGGCGGACGCGCCGGGGCGATCAGCGACCAATGCGGCTGATAGACGGCCCCTTCGCTGATCCACCGGCGGAGAATTTCCTTTTGAGCCGCGGTGACCTGCTTCTTGGTGGCCGGCGGCGGCATCGCCTCTTCGGGATCATTCGACAGCACCCGGCGCAGCAACTCGCTTTCGTCGCTCTTGCCGGGCGAGATCGCGCCGGCGGAGATGGCCGCGTCGCGCTGATCGAGCCGTAAATCGGCCTTGCGCGCCGCGCTGTCGGGGCCGTGGCAGGCGAAGCAGTTCTCAGCCAGAATGGGCCGCACGTCGCGGTTGTATTCGAGCGGTTCTGCCGCGAAAGCCGGCGCCGAGGCGTGAACGAGCGCGAGCAACGCGGCGAGAATCAGCCCCCCCGGCAGAAGAGAAAGGGGGGTGTTTGTCGACCCCTTGTCGGGAACATCGTGGCAGCTCATCATTCGTTTCCTTCTACACAAACACGACTCTTTCTTTCGTCACGACCGTTTCTTCCGGCGCCCCGGTTCGGTGCCGAGCCGTTCGTCCCCGGCGCTTCTTCCGGCAACACGCGGGTCCAGTAGCGCGCGCCGGAGCGAATGTGGTACGACATGGCCCGCACGGCTCGCCGACGGTCGCCGGCCAGCAGGGCCTCGACGATCGCCAAATGCTCGCCCGTCTCTTCGGCCACCCGGCGAAAATCGTTTTGGCTCGTGTCGTGCTCCCACGCCAGATCGCGAAAGGCGCGGAAGAGCGTCTTCAGCCGCGTGATCTCCTTGGCCAAAAAACCGTTGCCGCAGGAGCTGCAGATCAGGTCGTGCAGCCGACTGTCGATCTGGCGGGCTTTTTCGACCGACCGCATCAGCAGCCGGTCGTTTGGCTTGCGGTGCGAGGAGCGGGCCTGGGCCGGCTTGAGCCGGGTGAGATCTTCGGCCAGCAACTCAAACGCCGCGACGTCGACGCGGCCGCACGCGCTGCGCACCGCCTCGCACTCTAGGGCCCGCCGAACCTGGAAGATCTCGCGGACGTCTTTGGCGACGACCCGGCGAACGATGGCGCCGCGGTTCGGCACGAGGTCGATGACGCCGATGCCGGCCAGCGAGATCAGCGCCTCGCGAATCGGCGTGTGGCTGACGCCGAACTGGTCGGCGAGTTGCTGCGTCGCCAAGTGCTGCCCGGCGCGCAGCCGTCCCTGAAAAACCTCACGCAGCACCGACTCGACGATGGCCTGGCGCCGCAGGCCATGATCGCAGTTCAGACGGCTGGCGGCGCTTGTCACGGCAGGTTCCGGGTTGTTCGGCAAGGAGCGGACGGTGGCGGACCGTCCTTCGTTGGGGCGGGCAGGCTAACGCACGATCGCTAACCTGACGGTTTGGCGGGTAACCGTCATGCTAACGAGGGGCACGATCGTTGGCAAGAAGATTCTATAGAATTGGCGATCGATTCAATAGAATCGCGAAAGGCCTCGCGGCACCGCAATCGTCTCGCTATCCGCCGTCAGGCCAGCCCCTGCCGCTCCAGATGTTTGTAGTGCACCAACGAATAAACGACCGGTGCGAAGGCGGCAATCATGATGAGCGCAAAGGTCACCGTGAAGGCGGCCGGCCCGCCCAGCACCAGGCAGAGGACAAAGCCGGCCAACCCGGCGGCCACAAACAATCGGGCGGCCAGCCGATGCGTGTCGATCCAGACCCGCTCGCTGGCGAGTGTCCAAGGCGTGCGTACGCCGACGAAGAAATTCCGCCGTACTTTGCCAAGCACGTTCCCAAGCAGGGCAAAGAACAGGCAGATGCCTCCCAGAAGCGCACGGCCCATGTCGAGCGGTTCCATCAAAGCGGCCCAAAGCATCAGACCGTGGATGTAGGCCATCAATCCCATGGTCAGCGCTACGACGAACTCATACGTACCCCGGAACGTGTCGAGAGAGAACGATTTCGGCGACAGCCAGGGAAGGAGCCGGAACAGAATCAGCAACGCCACCATGCCGGCCGGAACGAGAAAGGTGGCCCAGGCTTTGTCACCATAGCCGTCAACTTCTCCGCGAATGTTCCAGTGAATCGGTACCCGTTGCGGCAGATAAGGATGTGCAATCGCGGCACTGGCCCAGGCGGCAACCGTTAGCGCGAGGGCGAAGGCAAAATAAACGCGAGTCATGGCAATTTACTCCTTGCAGCGTCGCGTGAGAGCTCGCCGTCGCGGGCAAAGACATCCCACAGCCACGTGACGACGTCCTCGAGCACGGTCGTGTTCAGCGAGTAGAAGATCTGTTGGCCTTCACGCCGACTCTGGATGAGATCGGCCTGCTTCAGCACCGAGAAGTGGTGCGACATCGAGGGCTTGGTCATGTCGAACTGCTCGGCGAGTTGGCCGGCACTCTGCTCGCCCCGACCTAGCAAACGTAGGATTTCGCGACGCGTTGGGTCGGCAAGTGCTTTAAAAACCTCGTTGTTCATCGAGACCCGGCCGCTATTAGAAAGTTAGATAATCATCTAATTATCTGCCGAGCCGGCTGACGGTCAAGGGCTCCCCCGATCCCGACTCGCCCTACTTCGCGATTTTGGCGAGCGTCGTTTCGACCGTTGCGGCCTGCGCCTGCAGGTCGGCCAGCGACGACCGCTCTTTCTCGACGACCTCTGCCGGAGCACGCTTGACGAAATCGGCGTTCGAGAGTTTCTTTTCCTTTGAGGCAATCGCCTGACGGAGGCGATCGCGTTCTTTTTCCAGCCGTGCCACCTCGGCCTTGATGTCGATCAGCCCCTCGAGATCGACGTAGAGTTCTACGTCTTTCAAGCTGACGTGGGCGTGCGTTTCGGGCGGTGAGGCCGCCGGCCCCCAAGCAACCGCCTGCGCTCCGGCCATCGATTCAAAGTACCGCGCCATGGGCTCCAGCAGTTCTGCCGTCTGGGCCGACGAGCGGGCTGAAAAGCGGATCGGCGTCTTGGGTGCGATGTTCTGCCGGCTGCGAATCTCGCGCAGGCCCCGCAGAACCTCTTGAAAATAGGCGAAGCGGGCTTCGATCTGCGGATCCTGCCGGCGCAAGTCGGCCTGGGGCCAACGGGCGATCATGACGCTCTCGGCCGGCGCCGCCGGCGACTCCAGGCCCCGCCGTGGCGCGGCGCTCGCCAGCCGTTGCCAGATCTCTTCGGTAAGAAACGGCATGGCCGGATGGAGCAGGCGGACGAGCGTGTCGAGCGTGTGTGCCAGCACGCGCTGCGCGGTGGTGCGCTGCGCCGGATCCTGCAGACGGTTCTTGACCATCTCGACGTAAAAACTGCAGAACTCGTCCCAGGCGAACTCGTAGAGCGCGCGCATCGCGTCCGAGAAGCGGTAGCTCTCGAGCGCCTCGGTCGCTTGCGCGGTGACCGTGGCCAGGCGGCTCAAGAGCCAGCGGTCTTCCACGGCCAGGTCGGCGTCGGCGACGGGGCCGGCTGAGTAACCCTCCAGATTGAGCAGCGTGAAGCGGGCCGCATTCCACAACTTGTTACAAAAGTTGCGGGCCAGCTCGAACCTCTCGCTGACGACCGGACCGCGCGGCAACGCCGTGTCTTCCGGGCGGCTGGCCCACTGCGTGGAAAATTCGCCGCCGCAGTGCGAGCATTTGACCCGCGGCAAGACGCGATTCTTTTTCGTCTGCTCGATCAACTTGCCGCAGTGTGGGCACTCGTATTCGACCGGCATGCGCACGTCTTGGGTCTCGGTCGTCAGGAAGGCCAAGGCGAATCGCATGGCGTCTGCGCCGAACTTGTCCATGACGTCGACCGGATCGACGCCGTTCCCCTTCGACTTCGACATCGTCTCGCCGTAGCCGTCGAGGATCTTGGGGTGAATAAAGACCTCGCGGAACGGCACGTCACCGACGTTGTGCAATCCCGTCAGGACCATGCGGGCGACCCAGAGTGTGATGATGTCGCGGCTGGTGACGAGCGTGCTGGTCGGATAGTAGTAGGCCAGCTCGGGCGTCCTCTCCGGCCAGCCGAGCGTCGAGTGCGGCCAAAGCGCCGAACTGAACCAGGTGTCGAGAACGTCGTCATCTCGCTCGAACTGATGGGACGTAATCTCCTGCACCAGCAACGGTTCGTCGCGCAGCAAACAGACGTGGATTCGGGCGTGACCGAGATTCCCCTCGCCGGCGGCAAGCGTGTCGTCGTCGTCCAACTCCAGGGAGTAGGCGATGACGTCGGGCCATTTTTCCTGCCACTGACGGACAAGTTGCTCGTAGCGCTCGCAGGCGTTCTTGTCCCCGATGTTGGCGGTCCAGACCGGTATTTGATGGCCCCACCACAGTTGCCGGCCGACGGGCCAGTCGCGCTTCTCGCCGAGCCAGTCGAGATAGCTCTGCGCGTACCGGGGCGGAAAGATCTTGACGCGGCCGTCGGTGACGGCGTCCATCGCCGATTGGGCGAGATCCTCCATTTTTACGAACCACTGATCGGCCAGATACGGCTCGATCGGCGTCTTGGAGCGGTCGGAATGGGCCAGGTCGATTTCTCGGTCTTCGACTTCGGCAAGCAGACCTTGGCCCTCCATATCGGCGACGACGCGCTCGCGGGCCTTGGCGATCGTGAGCCCCTGGTACGGCCCGGCGCTGGCGTTGAGCGTGCCGTCGGGATTGAGGATGTTGATCATCGGCAGCTTCTGACGCTTGCCGACGTCGTAGTCGTTCGGATCGTGGGCTGGCGTGATTTTGACGCAGCCGCTGCCCAGCTCCGGCTTGGCCCATTCGTCGGCGACCAGCGGTATTTCGCGGTTCAACAACGGCAGCCGCAGCTTGCGGCCGGCGCGGGCCATATCGCGCAGGCGAAGGAGCGTGGGGAGCATCGCCTCGCGCCGCTCGGCGATAGCCGCAAGCTGGCGCTCGATGTCCGGCCGGTCTTTCTCGGCCGCCTCCGCGAGTTTTTGCTTCAGGTCGGCCTCGGCTTTGTCCAGGGCCGCGGCTGGGTCGGGATGAACGGCGACCGCCGTGTCACCCAGCATGGTCTCGGGCCGGGTGGTAGCGATGGTGACATGGTCCGGCTCGCGGGGCAACGGGTCGATGACCGGGTATTTCATGTGCCAGAAATGTCCGGCGATCGGCTCGTGATAGACCTCGTCATCGCTGACGGCCGTCTGCAAGAACGTGTCCCAGTTGACCAACCGCTTGCCGCGGTAGATGAGTTTCTCTTTGAACAGGCTGAAGAACGTCTGGCGGACCGCGCGGGCGCAGACCGGGTCGAGCGTGAAGCGGGTGCGCTGCCAATCGCAACTGCAACCCATCCGTTTCAACTGGCCCAGGATGCGTTGCTCGTATTCCGTCTTCCACTCCCAGATGCGTTCCACGAGTTTTTCGCGGCCCAGGTCGTGGCGGCTCTTCTTCTCTTCCTGCAGAAGCCGCTTCTCGACGACGGCCTGCGTGGCGATGCCCGCGTGGTCTGTGCCCGGCATCCAGAGGGCGTTGTAGCCCTGCATCCGCTTGAAGCGGATGAGGATGTCTTGCAGGGAATTGTTCAGGGCATGTCCGAGGTGCAGAGCGCCGGTGACGTTGGGGGGCGGGATGACGATCGTGTAGGGCCGGCGGCTCGGATCGGGTTCGCTATGAAAATAGCCCCGCTCTTCCCAGAAGGGATACCATCGCCGTTGCGGCTCGGCGTGGTGGTATTGCGTGGGCAAGTCGGCGGAGAGTGGATGGGTCGACATGGATCGAGTGACGCAAATACCTGGAGTGTAAAACGGTTTGCATCCCCGCCGGCCTGGATGACGGGTCGGGGAGCCCTTTCAACAAGGATGAAAACCGGCCGCCGAAGGTTCGCCTGTGCCGGCAGGCCACGAATTCTAACCCGGTCGGCAAAGACGATGCCAGGGCTGTTCTCGGCGACAAGCAAGACGTGCCGATGCCGGCAAGAGGCTTCCCAGAGATCAAGCTGTGCTGGGCCCGGCGGCTCGTGGGGTCAAAGCTGATTTAGCTGGTACATGGGCAAGTCTAACCATTACGATGGTGACGAATCGCATGAAGCGCGGCGACCGTCGATATTCGCCGCCGCGCGGTATGATTCAATCGCTGAGGCACACGTTGCGCTTGGTGGCGTGACCGCCCGCGCTGGTCGACCAATTTGCAGATCTCTCATGAGCACCGTCGCTCGCTTGTCGCTGGCCCAATACGACCGAATGATCGACGCCGGCGTCTTCGAGACGCGCAAGGCAAACCGCATTGAATTGATCCGGGGAGAGCTGCGCAAGATGACGCCGATCGGACCCGACCATGAGGACGCCGTCGATTTTCTGAACGAGTGGAGCCTCGCGGCCAAGCCGCCTGAAGTTCGAGTGCGAATCCAGAACTCGGTCGGCTTTCCGGAGCTGAAGAGCGCGCCGCAGCCCGATGTCGCCTGGGTCACCCGAAAGTTCTCGGCACGCCGGCCGGAAGCTTCGGAAATCTTCTTGATCATCGAAGTCGCGCAAACGAGTCTTGCCGGTGAAAGGGGCGAAAAGGCTCGCTTGTATGCCAAAGCGGGGGTTCGAGATTACTGGATCGTCAACATCCCGGACAAGTGTGTCGAGGTCTTCCGCGATCCACTGCGGGGCCGATACAAAAGTCTTCGAACCTACGCCACCGGAGACGAGGTGAGCCCCTTGGCCTTTCCCGACGTGACCCTTTCGGTGTCGTCGCTCTTTGAGAGCGTCGCCTCGCCCGACGACCGCAATTCGTCTTTGTAAAGCTTGTATTCGATCGAGTCGACCAGCGCCAGCCAGCTTGCCTCGATGATGTTTTCGCTTACGCCCACGGTCCCCCACACGCTCTCTTCGTCGCGGCTTTCGATCACCACCCGCACGCCGGCCGCGGTGGCCGCCTCGGAGTTGATCACCCGCACCTTGTAGTCGACCAGGTGCATTGCCGCCAGGCTGGGAAAGGTGGCGGTGAGCGCCTTGCGCAGGGCCGCGTCGAGCGCGTTCACCGGGCCGTCCCCCTCGGCCACCTCATGGCGGATAACGTCGCCGACCCGCAGCTTGACCGTGGCTTCCGTCGTCAGCTCGTCGTCGCCGTCGGCCTCAACCGTGACGTGAAAATTGAGTCGCTCGAAGTGAGGCCGATAGGTGCCGGCGCACCGCTTGACCAGCAGGTCGAACGAGCCCTCGGCCGCCTCGAATTGGTAGCCCAGGTTCTCCATGGCCACGACACGCGCCAGGATCCTGTCCATCAACTCGCGGTCGTGCTCGAGATGGTGCTTGGCGGTGAGCGCCATGATGTTGGACCGACCCGACAGTTCGCTTACCAAAAACCGCCGCTCGTTGCCGACCAGCTCCGGCTGCATGTGCTCGTAGCTGCTGGCGGCGCGGGCCACGGCGTGGACGTGCATCCCTCCCTTGTGGGCGAAGGCGCTCTGCCCCACGAACGCCTGGTTGGAGCGGAAGTTCATGTTCGCCAGCTCGTAGACGTAGCGCGACAGTTCGGTCAGCTTCGACAGGCTTTCGGGCCGCAGAACCTCGTACCCCTTCTTTTTGAATGCCAAGCTGGCGATGACGGAGATCAGGTCGGCGTTGCCGCATCGTTCGCCGAGACCGTTGATGGTCCCCTGCACGTGGACGGCGCCGGCGTCGACGGCGGCCAGCGAATTGGCCACCGCCAGCTCGCAGTCGTTGTGGCAGTGAATTCCCACCGGCACCGACAGTTGGCGGGCTACCGCCCGCGTCATCTCGGCCACCTCTTCGGGCATGCTGCCGCCGTTGGTGTCGCAGAGCACGACGAGCGACGCGCCCCCCTCGACGGCCGCCCGCACGGTGGAGAGGGCGTAATCGGCGTTCGCCTTCCAACCGTCGAAAAAATGCTCGGCGTCGTAGATCACCTTGCGGCCGGCCTGACACAGGTAGCCGACCGTTTCGGCGATCATCTGGCGGTTCTCGTCGAGCGTGGCTCGCAGGACCTCGGTGACGTGGAATTCGGACGTCTTGCCGACGATGGTGATCACGTCCGCGGCCGAATCGAGCAGGGCCTTCATGCCCGGATCGTCGGCGGGCGCCACCCCTTTGCGTCGCGTCATGCCGAAGGCCGTCAGCCGGCCCTTACTGGCCGGTTGGCGCGTGGCCCGCTGGAAAAACTGGGCGTCTTTGTCGTTGGAGAGCGGGTATCCCCCTTCGACGTAATCGAACCCCAGCTCCAGCAGCCGGCTGGCGATGAGCAGCTTGTCTTGCAGCGAGAAGCTGACCCCCTCGCCCTGGCTGCCGTCTCGGAGCGTCGTGTCGTAGATTTCAATGCGTCTGGACATGTTAGAGTGGACTGGGGGGGCTGGAGTTCGAATTGGGACAGGCCGGAAAACAAAAAAACCCTGGGGCCGGCGGCCTCAGGGTTCACAGTTCGCGATCAAGCGGTCAGTGCCCCTAAGGCCGGTTCTCCCTAATAATAATCGTCGCAATAATCGCCACGCCGGGCGCAACCAGGCGCCCAGCGGAAAGGCAAATCGAACTGGCGAAAGCGACGTTCATAGGCCTATCGAGCACGTTTAGTTCAATAGCAAGAATAGGGCGGCAAAACCGTCATGTCAACCGCTTCGGCGGCGGGGCGTTGGGACACTACCCGGCCCGCAGCGGACTTGCACCTCCTAGATGACAAACATGCCTAGCAAACAAAAAGCCCGGACCAGTAATCACTGGCCGGGCTTCCCTTTTGGCTCGGTTTGTCACGACCAGAGCCGATCAGTGTGCGCACGTCGGGCGCCCTGATCGTGACGCCTGAATTATCTGGCCACGAGGCTTGGGTGTCAATATCCCACCAGCCGCCCCGCCGAGGCTTTGCTACGCAATTGCCCGTTGTAACGCAATTCAGAAAGTTGTAACGCAATTCGTTTTCGTGCGGGTTGGCACGAGACTGATGGCCATCAACCACGGCATCGTTTTCAGGGTGAACTGAGGGCGGGGCATAGGTCAGGGAGATGCGTCGGTTTCGTCGTCGTCGGCCATCTGTTCCGCTGTTAGATCCTCAAACACACCGAACACGACCTGACATTGCGGCATCGAGGCTAATAGCCGCTCTACAGCCGCCTGATCCGTGAATCCGTTGTCCATGACATGAAGCTGCCTCAGCCCATTTATGGCAGCCAATGCCTCCAGGCCACGAATCGAAATAAGGTTGCTCTTCAGGCTCAGCGATTTGAGGTTTCTCAGCCGTGACAATCGAGCCACGCCCTTGTCCGAGACTCTGCCAGCCACGTCGATTCTTTGGATTTCTGGGCAGTCGTCAAACACCGCAAGCTGGTCGTCGTTCGTAACGGCGATGTAGGCGGCCTCGATATCATCGCCCAGCAAACGATGTAACAAACTTGGCTCGGCGGTTCTCATACGGAAGAACGCGTCATCCTTGGCATAGTAGACGTTGCCCCCCATCGCCTCAATTCTCGCCTCAAATCGAGCCCGCCGGTGAGCGCGATTGGCATAAACGGCGAGCAACGTGGCCATGCCGCCAAGCGTGATTAAGATCAACCTCAAGCTGAACTGAAACCGTCGGCTCATAGGGGCGTTTCACGGGACCATTAGACAGATGGCGCTCGGGTTATTTCCGGTCTAAAACGCGGCGAAGCTCCTTTTCCTGCTCCTGCCAAAAAACCAGTTCCTGCCGAGCCTTGGTCTTCGCTTCGACCGACCACGCTTTCGTACCGGCCTTGCGGGCCCTGTCGGCAAGCGTGTCGAAATAGTTGGTTAGGTAGTTGACGATCGCTTGCTGCTCTTCAATGCGCCGTTTCTCCTCGCGATTGACGACATCCTCGACTTCGGCCACACGTCGGATTTCGTCGCGACGGTACTGCCACTGGGTGCCTTCAAAGAAAGCGGCAGCGACCACAAAGGCAAAGAACAATGCGCCGAGGGTGAACCGAATGCGTCGTTTCATGGTGGCAAGCTCCAGCCCCGCATGTCCATTAGACCGCGCCAGAGCGGCGGGGCAAAGCTGACGTCTGTTCGGCCTCTGCGGCGCATGACGAATGATCGACTGTCGCATTTATTAGAGGCGGCGTGCGCCCAGTCCCTGCAAATTGACCATCACCACACGAAGTCCAACGGGATAGCCATCCGCACAAACCCGTCGACCCAGGTCTATGAACTCGTCTGCCTTGTGGTATTCTGCCTTGCAGACCAGAGCGCGCCACTAATGAGAACCGCGGCAAACCAGCCGCGGTTTTTTCATGCGCGCGTCAGGCATGACGCGGCAGCGTCATGCCTGACGCTGTCAACCGGCAAGCAAAAGCGAGCCGGGAATTGACTGGCCGGGTGAAAGTCCCGGTGGAGGCTCTGATGACGGGAACTCCTAGCCGAACTGTAAGGGT
>DASZPH010000039.1:0-7873 GCA_035550375.1 Pirellulales bacterium
GGCTTGCAGTATTGGACGGGTCAGCTCGATTCGGGCACCTTGACGCCGACGCAGGTGGTGAACGGCTTCGAGTACAGCCCGGAGAATTTCCAGAACCTGGTGACCGGTTTCTTCAACCTGTACCTGGGACGCAATCCGACGGCCAGCGAACTGGCCAGCTACGTGGCGCAGTTCGAGCAGGGGGCGACGGACGCGGCGATCCAGATCGAGATCATCGACCTGCCCGAATACCGCAACAGCCCGCCGCCGCCTGCCTCCGGCAGCGTCCGGCAACTCAGTTGAGGCCCGCTTTCCCCGGCAATCGAATTTAATTGACACCACCCATTCGGCCGCTTACAAGATCCCACGAGCGGTTATTACCGCTTGGCGGGTAACAGAGCGACGATCGTCTTGTTTTTCACCTAAGGCAGGCACCGGACCCCAGTCATGGCTTTCTTCCATCGGCGTGCCGCGGCGCGCCCGTCGCGGCGTAATCGAGTCGTCTCCTCCTGGCCGCAGCGCCGTATCGTGGGCGAGGCGCTGGAGCGGCGGACGCTGCTGGCTGCCAACCTGAGCTTCGCGATCCCAGGACCCAACGGCGACCAGGCCCTCGCGGTGCGCACCGACGCGGCCGGCAACGTCTATGAACTGGCGACCGACGCCGTTTATAAGTTCAGCCCCGCGGGCGCACAGATCTGGGCGGCGACCTATACGGCCTTGTCTCAGCTTGACCAGAAGGAAGGCCTGGCGGTCGACAACAGCGGCGATGTGTACATCACGGGCAATTTCTACAGTGACACCGCCGTTTTCGGTAGCACGACGCTTACCGAGGTAGGGATCCCTGACGCCTATCTGGCTAAGCTTGACAGCAACGGAAACTTTGTTTGGGCCGAGTCGCTTGGCGCCAGCACGAGTAGCACCAACGGCTACTCGGTGGCCACCGACTCCTTGGGCGATGTCTACCTGACGGGCGACTACAGCAACACGCTGACCATCGGCGCCGGCTCGCAGGCCAAGACGCTTCCCAGCCAGGGCTTCACCGACATCCTGGTGGCCAAGTTCGATTCCAACGGCAGTCTGCTGTGGGCCAACGGATACGACAACACTTCATTCGACCACGGCTACGGTATTGCCGTCGACGCCCAAGGCAACGCCTACGTTACGGGCCTTTTTGCCGGCACGCTCGATTTCAACCCGGCGTCGCCCGGCAGGAATACGCTGACTACCTTCTTTTCGACCGACTTCATCCTGAAGCTCGACACCGACGGAAGATTTGTGTGGGTGAAACAGATCCAAGCCAACACGAGCGTGGGCGACGGGCGGGCGGAGGGGGACGCGATTGCGGTCGACGCGGCCGGCAATGTCTACAACACGGGCATCTTTGGCGGGCCGGTGGACTTGAATCCCAACGGCGGCGACCTCAACACGACGGCCGACTTCGTCTTTCCCGATGCTTTCGTCGTCAAGCTGAACTCATCGGGCGGTTTCGCTTGGGCCGCGGATTTGCACAATGCGTCGACCGGAGGCGTGATCGGCGGCCTGCAACCGCGAGACATCGCCGTTGACGCCGCCGGGAACGTTTACACGACGGGGAATTTTCAGGGCGTGGCCAACTTCGATCCGACCGGCCAGGATCTGGTGACGGCCCAGGGCGGCACGGACGTGTACGTGTCTCAGTTGACCAACCAGGGGAACCTCGGCTGGGTTGCCACGGCCGGTGCCGCCAAGGTCTCGACGTCGGGTTACGGCGTGGCCGTAAGCTCCGCCCCGGGTGGCGCGTACGTGTACGCCACCGGCATTTTTTCGGGGACCGTCAATTTCAACTCCGGCGTGGGAGGCGCCGACAACGTCACGGCCAACGGCGTTTGGGACGGCTTCCTCTGGGGACTTACGACGTTGCCCACCCGGATCGCCGGGATCGCGTGGAATGACGAGAACAGCGACGGAATACGCCAGTCGAGCGAGCCGGGGGTGCCCGGCGTGGGTGTTCTGCTCTTCGTCGGACCTCCGGGCAGCGGGACGCAGGTGGCAAGCACGGTCACCGACACGTTGGGCCTCTACAGCTTCAACGGTGTCGCCGTCGGCAAGAACTACTACGTGCAGGTGGTCACTCCGCCCGCCGACTCCTTTAGTCCTGAGGATGCGGGCACCGACCCGACGATCGCCAGCAACGTGTCGACGGCGGCCGGCATCAGCAACGCGGTCAGCGTCGCGTCGGGGCAAACCGCGATCGTCAACGCCGGCTTGGAGAACGCGACCGTGCCCCCCGGCGTGAATCTGGCGTTTGGAGTCGCCACCGACGAAGGCCTCGAAATTACCGAGGGGAGTTCCATCCTGGCGGATGCGGCGGGCAATATCTATGTCGGCGGCAACTTTCAAGGCACATCGACGTTCGGCTCGGGCTCGGCCAGCGTAACCCTGTCGACGACATCA
Organism: Pirellulales bacterium; assembly: GCA_035550375.1. GTDB lineage: Bacteria > Planctomycetota > Planctomycetia > Pirellulales > JAICIG01 > DASSFG01. The sequence goes on from DASZPH010000039.1 coordinate 2,413, forward strand.
AGGGCCAACGACTTCCTTGCCAAATACTCGTCCAGCGGAGCGCTGCTGTGGGTCCAGCAGGTCGTCAGCGACGACGCTCAGGACGACGCCAAAATTGGCTTCGACCCGTCGGGCAACATCTATATGGCCGGCGTGCTCAACGGCGACGCCTCGATCGGCACCGTTTCGCTCCCCGCGAGCGGCACGACGCCCTTTTTGGCGAAATTCGACAGCAACGGCAACGTCCTTTGGGCCACGACGGTACTGACAAACGCGGTGGATTTGAGAATCGGGTTGGCCGTCGATCCCAACGGCAATGCCTATGTGGTCGGAGGCTTCAGCCAGTCGGCCACGGTCGACACCGCGCCCGCTACGACGCTGACCAGCGCCGGCGGCAACGATGTCTTTGTAGTCAAATACACGCCCAGCGGGGCGGCGCAGTGGGCCGAAAGCTTTGGCGGCAACGCCGACGACGCCGCCGATTCCGCGGCCGTCGACCCGTCGGGGAACCTTGTCATCACAGGGAGCTACGGCGAGAACCTCCCCCGCGGCGCGAGCATCCAGTTCGGCGGCACGACGCTCTCTAACAACGGCGGGAGCTTGAACGACTTCGTCGTCAAACTGAATGCCGCTGATGGCTCGGTCGCCTGGGCCGACGCGCTCACAGGCGGCGCCACAGGCGCCATCGGACCGGCCGAGGGTTACCACGCCATGAGCCGCATCGCCGTCGATTCCCAGGGAAACGTTTACACCACGGGCACCTTTGGGGTAACAGCCCAACTCGATCCCACGGGAGGCACCGACGCCCTGACCGCCAGCGGCACGTTCATCTCAAAACTCGACACCAACGGCAAGTTTGTCTGGGGAAAGAGTTTCGTCATCGGCCCTAACGGCTATGACGTGCAAGGATTGGGAATCGCTGTGGACTCGGTTGGGGACGTGTTTACGACGGGTACCTTTGCCCGAACGATCAACTTCAATCCCAACGGCACGCCGGCGGAAAACTTCACGTCGATCTCCAGTCCCCCCGGCTTCGGTTACGACATCTTTCTCTCCGAATTGACGACCGACGGTAACTTTGTCGGCGCGCAACAATTCGGCGGCACCAGCGACGAGGATTACGGCACGGCCGTGTCGGTCGACGCGAAGGGCAATGTGTATGCCACTGGTGTATCGGGAGGCCCTGCCACGTTCGGCACGATCACGGTGGGCGGCAAGAATGAACAGGATATTTTCGTCGTCCGCCTGGCCAATCCGTCTAGTTCGCTCGTAAACAAAGCTCCCTCGTTCACGATCAACGGGCCGTTGCAATCCCTCGGATTGAACCCGCCGCCTCAGGTCGTGCCGGGATTTGCGAGCAACATCGTGCCCGGACCACGAGCCGAAACGAATGAGCTGATCAATTTTATCGTCACCAACGACAACCCGAGCTTGTTCACGGTCCAGCCCTCGATCGACAGCAACGGCACGCTGACCTACACCGCCGCACCCAATGCGGGCGGCACGGCAAACGTGATCGTCGTTTTGCACAACAACGGCGGCACGGCCAACAGCGGGTCAGACACGTCGGCGCCACAGACGTTTCCCATCACGATCGACGTCAACCACGCCCCTACCTTTACGGCAGGGCCAAACCAGGCCGTCAACGAAAACTCGGCCGCGCATACCGTCCTGGCGTGGGCCACGAACTTGAGTGCGGGGCCGCCCGATGAGGCGGGGCAAGCGCTCAACTTCGTCGTCACGACCGACAACAGTTCGCTGTTCGCGGCACCCCCGATCATCGACGTGGCCACCGGAAACCTGATCTACACGCTCGCTCGGAACGTCTACGGAAAGGCGAACGTGACGGTCGAGCTGCACGATAACGGAGGTACGGCCAACGGCGGGGAGGATACATCGCCGCCGCAGACCTTTAGCATTTCGGTCAACTTCGTCAACCAGCCGCCGAGTTTCGTGGCCGGACCCAATCAGAGCACCAACGAGAATTCCGGCCCACAAAAGGCATCGTCTTGGGCCACGAATATCAGCGCGGGACCGCCCAGCGAATCGTCGGAGAAACTTAAGTTCCTCGTTTCGACCGACAACGACGCCCTCTTCTCGTCGCTCCCCACGATCGACCCGACCACCGGTGCGCTCACCTATACGCCGGCCTTCGATGCCAACGGCGTGGCGAACGTGACGGTACAGTTGCAGGACGACGGCGGCACGGCCAACGGTGGCACCGACACCTCTCCCCCGCAGAGCTTCACGATCACCGTTAACTACGTGAATCAGGCCCCCTTCTTTACGGCCGGGCCGAACGTGAACGCGTTGGAGAATTCCGGCCCGCAGACCGTGGCCGCCTGGGCAACAGGCATCGACCCTGGAGCGCCCAATGAGGCAGGGCAAACGCTCACGTTCACGGTGACCAACGACAACAGCAGTCTGTTCTCCGTGCAGCCGAAGATCGACCCGATCACCGGAAACCTTTCCTTCACGCCAGCCGTCAATACCTATGGCGTGGCAAATGTGAGCGTCCGTCTGCACGATGACGGAGGGACGGCCAATGGTGGGACCGACGTTTCGGCGGTGGAGACCTTTACGATTACGGTCGCCTTCGTCAACCAGGCACCCACATTCACGGCCGGGGCGAACCAGGCGGTGAACGAGAACGCCGGTACACAAACCGTCCTCGGGTGGGCCACCAGCATCAGCCCAGGGCCGTCGAGCGAAGCTTTGGAGCAGCTCAACTTCATCGTCACGACCGACGACAGCGCGCTGTTCCCGGTGCCGCCTTCGATCGATCCGGTGACGGGCGATTTGACCTATACGGCGGCCCCCGGCTACAGCGGCCTCGCACACGTGACCGTCGCCTTGCACGACAACGGCGGGACGGCCAATGGCGGCCTCGACACGTCGGCCCCCCAAACGTTCACCATCACGATCAATTTCATCAACCAGGAGCCGTCCTTCACGGCGGGCCCCGATCAAATCGTCCATGAAACTCCCGGACCGCAAACCGTACCCGGCTGGGCGGCGAGCATCAACCCTGGGTCGCCCGACGAGACGAAGCAGAAGCTTGATTTCCAGATCACGACCGACAACAACGGGCTGTTCTCCTCGCCGCCGGCGATCGACCCCGCGACGGGGGCACTGACTTATACCCCCGCCGCCTATGCGACCGGGGTCGCCCATATGACGATCCGCCTGCACGACGACGGGGGAACCGCCAATGGCGGCGTCGACACGTCGCCGCCGCAAACTTTCACCATCAGCGTAACCCCTTCGAACCAGGCGCCCGTCTTTTCACCTGGTTCTGATGTCGTGCTCAAAGGGAGTTTCGGCGCGGTGACCGTTCCGGCCTGGGCCACGAACATCGGCGCGGGACCACCCGACGAGACGGGGCAAGCGCTGAACTTCATCGTGACGACCGACAATAGCGCGATGTTTGCCGTCGTGCCGGCCCTCGATCCTGTCAGCGGCGATCTGACATTCACGCCCCAACCAGGCATGACCGGGCAGGCCCATGTTACGGTCGAGTTACACGACAACGGCGGCACCGTCAACGGCGGCGTCGATACTTCGGCCCCGCTCACGTTCCGGATCGCCGTGACCTTCGTTAACCAGTCGCCGACCTTCACGGCAGGACCGGCGCCGACGGTGAACGAAAATGGCGGCCCGCAGATGATTCCGGGCTGGGCCACGAACATCGTCGCCGGACCGCCTGACGAAGCGTATCAATCGGACCAGTTCATCATCAATACGGACAACAACGCGCTCTTCGCCGTTTTGCCGGCCATCGATCCTGCGACGGGCAACCTGACCTATACCCCGGCCCACAATGCCAACGGCGTGGCGCAAGTGAGCGTGCAACTGCACGACAACGGCGGCACAGCCAACGGCGGCCAAGACACGTCGGTGGCGCAAACCTTCGCCGTCACGGTCAACCCCGTAAACCAGCCGCCTTATTTCACGGCCGGGCCGAGCTTGATCGTGAAAGAGAACTCCGGCTCCCAAACCTACCCAGGTTGGGCGACGGCCGTCAGCGCCGGGGCGGAGAACGAATCGTCGCAGAAACTTAACTTTCTTGTCTCGACGGACAATAGCGCGCTCTTTGCCGCAGGGCCGGCGATCGACCCGACAACGGGCAACCTTACCTTCACGCCGGCACCTGGCGCCAGCGGCGTGGCACACGTCGCCGTCCAGATACACGACAACGGCGGCACCGCCAACGGCGGCCAGGATACGTCGCCCACGCAGACATTCACCATCACAGAGACGTTCGTCAATCAACCGCCCACCTTTACCGCGGGGCCGAACCAGTCCGTCGCTGAAAACGCCGGACCGCAGACGGTCGCCGGCTGGGCCACGAACATCACTGCCGGACCGCCGAGTCAAGCCGCAGAGGCGCTCAACTTCATCGTCACGACCGACAACCCGTCGTTATTCTCGTCGCTTCCCCAGATCGACCCCGCGACCGGCAATCTGACGTACACACCCGCACCGAACACATCGGGACTGGCGCACGTGGCGGTCGAGCTGCACAACAGCGGCGGCATCGCCAACGGCGGCCAGGATACATCGCTGGCGAGCGCGTTCACCATCGCGGTGAACTTCCTCAACGAGGCGCCGAGCTTTGTCCTCGCTGGCGACCCCCCAGCGGTCAACGAGAACAGCGGGGCGCAGACCGTGCTTAGTTTCGCCTCGCACATCAGTGCGTCCGGCAGCTATCCGACGGTGGCGGACGAGCTCAGCCAGACCGTTCATTTCAATGTGATCGACGATACGAATCCTGCCTTGTTCGCCGTGCCGCCCGCCATCGACTCCCGTGGCACATTGACTTATGTGCTCAATCCCCAAGTGGATGGCACCGCCCAGATCACGGTTGATCTCCAGGACAACGGCGGCACCGCCAACGGCGGCGCCGATACCTCGCCGACACAGACATTCAACATCGTGGCGAATTTCGTCAATCAAGCGCCGTCCATCACCCACCTCGGCCCGAACCAGGTGGCGACGGAGGACTCCGCCCCGGCGACGGTGACGGGCTTTGCTGCCGCCACCGCAGGCGCGGGGCCGACGGAGGTTGGCCAACATGTCAGCTATATCGTCACGGCCAGCAACCCCGGCTTGTTTGCCGCGAACGGTCAGCCCGCCATCGATCCATCGGGCACGCTTACCTTTACGCCCGGCCTGCACGCCTATGGCACCACGACCGTCACGGTGGCGGCCAAGGACGACGGCGGCACGGCCAACGGCGGAATCGACACATCTCTTTCTTCGACCTTCCGCGTCGAAATCGACCGCGTCAATCACGCCCCGACCGTGGCCCAACCGATTGCGGCCGTGAATGTCAACGAGAACGCGGCCGACTACAAGCTGACAAGCCTGGCAAACGTATTCGACGATGTCGATTTCGACCAGGGACTGGGCGATCCGATGACGCTTTCCTTGGGATCGAACAGCAATTCCGCACTGGTCACCGCCAGCCTCTTGGGTTCAG
>DASZPH010000040.1:0-91542 GCA_035550375.1 Pirellulales bacterium
GCGGCCGAAGATGGGATCGCGCCAACGCCGAAGCACTCATGGCGTTAGATTGCCTAGAAAGCAGTAACGCTTGGCACCTTTATTGGACAACCCTTGATCCCGAAAGAAATTAGCATTGCCAGAATCCCTGGCCAGACACCCTTTGCTTGCCGCGGGTGATGGGCCGACGTAAAGTGGATTTCCTTTCATGTCCGCCCTGAATCCGCAGCGATGACGATCGTAGTCTGGATACTCGTAGCCGCGCTGGTTGGGGGGCTCGTCAGCGTCGCCGCGGCGTGGCGGCGAAGCCGGCGGTCGACCGTCAGGCTGGCGGCCGCGCTGGCCGGCGCCGCCAGCGCCGCCGCGTTCGGCTGGCTCTGGTGGAGCGGGCGATCCGCGGCCGAGACGAACCTGCCGCCCGGCCTGCCGCGGACGGCGCTCGACGACGAGTTCGTCACCTCGGCGACGTGCCGCTCGTGCCATCCGCAGGAGTACGCCAGTTGGCATGCCAGCTACCATCGCCAGATGACCCAGCCCGCCACCCCCGAGGCCGTCAAGGGGTCGTTCGACGGAAAGGAGATTTCCTTGCCGAGCGGCGTGGTCAGCCTCACGCGCCGCGGCGATGAGTTCTGGGCGCAGATGCTCGCGGGTATCGGGTACGGCAGGCGGCCCGTGAAGTTGCCCGAGAGACGCATCGTGATGACCACCGGCTCGCATCACATGCAGGGCTTCTGGATGGCACACGGCTCGGGCAACCTGCTCGAGCAGTTGCCGTTGATGTGGCTGGTGGGCGACGCCGAAGAGGCCGGCCGCTGGATCCCCGTGGGCGACAGCTTTCTGGCGCCGCGCGAAAAGCCCACGATCGCATTTTGGAACGCGAACTGCATCTTTTGCCACGCCGTGCGCGGTAAGCCGGGGCTCGACGGCGGCTCGCAGACAGCCGATAGCGAGGTTGCCGAGCTGGGCATCGCCTGCGAAGCGTGTCACGGCGGCGGAAAGCGGCACGTTGCCGCGCATCGAAACCAGCGGCCCACGGCGGAGGCCGGCGCCCGTAAGTCCGCGGCGCCGGACGAAACGATCGTGCAGCCCGCCCGACTCGAGCCCTCCCGCTCGGCGGAAGTCTGCGGCCGTTGCCACGCCGTGGCCACTTGCGCCACCGACGACGTGGCCAACGAGTGGTACCGGTCCGGCAGCCATTTTAGGCCGGGCGACAAGCTGGCCGAAAGCCGCCTGGTGTTGGCGCCGTCTCGCTTGTCACCGCAGCAACTGGCCGGGTTGAAGGAAGAAGACGCCGCGATGTGGGAGGCCTTCTTCTGGTCCGACGGCATGGTGCGCGTCGTCGGCCGCGAATACAACGGCCTGGTCGAATCGGCTTGCCACACCCGAGGCGGGATGACGTGCCTGGCCTGCCATTCGTTGCACCACAGCGACCCGAACGACCAGCTTGCTGCGGGAATGGAAACCAACGCCGCTTGTTATCAATGCCACGCCGACTATCAAGAACGACTCGAGAGTCACACGCACCATCAGGCCGGATCGAGCGGCAGCCTCTGCTACAACTGCCACATGCCGCACACTACCTACGGCCTGTTCAAGGCGATTCGCAGCCACCAGATCACCAGCCCCAACGTCGCGGTCACGATCGCCACGGGCCGTCCCAACGCCTGCAATCTGTGTCATCTCGACAAGCCGCTTTCCTGGACCGCCGCGCAGCTCACCGCCTGGTACCAACAATCGCCGGCCGAACTCAGTCAGGACGAGCAGGCGATTTCGGCCGCCGTGCTAGGGCTGCTGCGTGGCGACGCCGTGCAGCGGGCGCTGGCGGCCTACTCCTTCGGGCGCCCGGAGGCGCGTCGAACCTCCGGTGAAGGCTGGCAGGCGCCCCTGCTCGCGGTCTTACTCGACGACCCCTACGCCGCGGTGCGGATGGTGGCCTACCGGTCGCTGCGCCGCTTGGGATACGATGTCGACTACGATTTTGTCGCGCCGCTTCACGATCGCGCCCGCGCGCGGCGTCTGGTGACCGAGCGCTGGCGCACTCAGGCGGTGGACGTTCGCCGGGCCGGCGAGGGAGTCGCCGTCGTCGACCGCGAGGGCGTACTGCAAGAAGACCTGCTCGATCGGCTGCTGAGTGATCGCGACGACCGACCCGTGCGAATTCGCGAATAGACGGCTTGTGGGCGCGTTTCGATCAATCCAGAGACTCAAGCGTTTCGCGTTCAACGCTCCCGGGGTTCTCGTCAACGGGTCCGTTATTTTGGGATTGAGCCACCATCGCGCGCACGAACGACCCCGCCCAGTAGAATCCCATAAAGAGAACCGCGCCGGTTGCCAGGCACCACCAGAACCTCGTGATCTGCTTGACGCTGTTGTCAAAGAACGCCTCGCCGAGTCCGAACAGGGCCGCCGAGACGAAGACCAGCGATCCGAAATAGGTGATCGGTAGCACGGCAGAAAGAAAGACGACTCGACGCCACGGCGTGGCGATACCCGCTCGTGAAAGAGTTTGAACGGAGAGGCCCCACATCAGGCTGCTTGCTATCCAAGCGAATCCGTAGAGAAACCCAGCAACCGGCGAGGCGTCGTCGGGGAGGACCAGTCGAAGGAGGGCCACGGGAAGCTGAAGCAGAAACACCAGCGCCAGAAAATCGGCCATGGTGAACTGAGTCGGATGACGCCGATGGCGTGCCGCGGCGTCGAGCGGACCGAGGATGTGGCGGCCGATGGTCACCAGCGCCAGCACCACGCTGAGCACGACCGTCCCGAGGCCGCAGAGAAAGACCGTTGGCCCGGAGCGCACGGACTCGCCAAATTTCATGGTACCGAGCCCGAGTATCGCCAATACGATCGTCGCTAGTGCCTTGAAAACCATGAACCTGGCTTGGGCCGCGCGCTTTTCGGCTCAGCGGTTGTCGCCAACCACCAGCCGCAGTTGCCGTGTCAGCGTCTGGCTCTCGACCGAATAATCGCCGACTTGCACGCTAAATTCAAACTTACCAGCTCGTGTCGGCGTTCCGTTGATTTCTCCCGTGAACGAGTTCAGAGAAAGCCCGTCCGGAAGCTGGTCAAGCGCCCGCCAGCAATAATTGGGTATGCCCCCCGACGCCTCCAGGCGCGCCGAATACGCGACGGCAACCTTCGCCTGTGCGAGGTCAGTTGCCGCGAAAGAGAGCGGCGCAAAGGCGCTCGTCGGCCGCAGTTCGTACCCGATGGCCTGCGCACACAAAAGGTCCAGCCTGGTGATCAACCAGCGGCCCCTGGGCACTTTGCCGTGATACTCGTTGCCGAACGCGCCGCGCATGCTTTCCGGATCGATCACCCCTTCGAGATGGTCCGACTGGCTCACGGGCGGAAGGCTTCCCAGGTAGCTGCCGACGCGCGCGTCGTCGATTTTGCCGCCACGCTTCACGAGCGTGTTGTTGGGGTTGAAAATCAGCGCGTGGCCGATTTCGTGATGGGCGATCGAATAGAGATCGTTCTTCACGTCGCCGTGGTTGGTGGCTCTCCACCAATCCTCGTCAGCCAGCGAGACCAGCCAGCCCAGCGTGTTGTAGTTTCCTTGGATCTCGATCTCCAAACCGCCCGAGCGGCGAATTGGTTTCGTCCGGCCCGCCGCGACCTGGAAATCGCCGTCGGGAGAAGGCTCTCCTCCCGAGCGGATGTTTCGCGCCGCCGGATTGCGATTGAGTGCCTTCCAGGCCGGCGAGATTGAGAAATTGGAGCTCTGCAAATCGTTGCGAATGCCATAGGCATAGAGCAGGTAGCCGGTGTAGGGCTGGGAGTTCACCACGCGCGACGTGGTCTTGAATCCGTCCGGTCCCCAGATGAGGGTCTTCTCGGCGCCGGCGGCGACCGGGTCGAGCCGCATGTCGGCGAAGAAGTAGGCCCAATCGCCCGCAGCCTGCAGGATGGTGGCCCGCTTTTCTTCGTCGGCAAAAAAGCCGGTGCGGTCCTGGCTGAAATCGACGGCCACGCGAAAATCGTCCGCCCGTTCGCGGTCTTGATCGACCACGTGCAGCGGCAGAGTCAGACGCTGGTTCCTGCCGCCGGCGTCGGTGAAGTCGATCGTGAGCGGATGCTCCTCATCGCGGTCGTCTCGGTCCGGAAAAACGGAGACGAGCACCGGCTTCTTTTCGGACGCTCGCCAGACGATCTCCTTGCGTGGGCCGTCGCCGCCGGCCGTGCTGGGCAGATCGAAATAGAGCCGCGGCTCTTTGGAGGTGAGGACGGCCGTGGCGGGAAACGTCGCGTCTGGCGGCGGCGCGAGATAGAACTGGATCGCGGGGTTGGCCAGATACCCCTCCCAGTCGACCAGAACCAGGCCACGGTCGTTGATCGTGCGATCGAAACGGTCTTGCACCAGCAAGCCCGGCCGGTCCTTGGAGGAGTTCGCCGGCGGACAAGCGTCGTTCGCCCCGCTGGCGGCCGCGGCTTGCAGCGCGAGCGACAAGGCCAAACAAGCCGAGTTCAAAGAAAGGGGACGTCGCATAGCCGGTTGTGACCGAGGGAGCGATGACGATAATGATTCTCTGTCTCCCGCGGGCAGAAATCAACGGAAAAGGCTTCGCGTTTCGAGGGTCCCTTATGCGTCTGGCGAGAATGATTCAGGCGGTCGACGCGCACGCTTGCGGCGAGCCGGGGCGGGTGATCGTGGGGGGCGTGCTGGATGTTCCCGGCCGGACGATGCTGGACAAGATGCACCATGTGCAGAGCTACGGCGACGCGCTGCGCAAGCTGATGTTGCGCGAGCCGCGCGGCTATCCGGCCGCGAACTGCAACTTGATCCTGCCTCCGACCCGTCCGGAAGCGGATGCCGGTTACATCATCATGGAGCAGACCGAATACCCGGGCATGTCGGGCACGAATACGATGTGCGTGACCACGGTCCTGTTGGAAACCGGCATGGTGCCGATGCGCGAGCCGACGACCGAGTTGACCCTGGAATCGCCGGCCGGATTGATTCGCGTCCACGCCGAGTGCGCCGGCGGAAAAGTGCGCAAGGTCACTTTTCGCAATGTTCCCGCCTTTGCCGTTCATCTGGATAAGACGATCGAAGTGCCGCACCTGGGCGTCGTCAGCGTGGACGTGGCCTACGGCGGCATGTTCTATGTCATCAGCGAGGCCGCACCTCACGGGCTGCGGCTGACGCCCGACGAGGGCCGCGATATCGTGCGCATCGGCGAGATGATCAAGGCCGCGGCGCAAGAGCAGTTGCCGGCGGTCCACCCGGAGCAACCCGCCTTCGCCGGCATCACCATCGGCATCCTCACGGCACCACCAACCCATTCGGGCGCCCACGCCAAGAACGCCGTGATTGTCTCCACGGGCAAGCTCGACTGGCAGCGCCCGGCCACCTGGACCGGCGCCATCGATCGCTCACCCTGCGGCACGGGCACCAGCGCTCGCATGGCCACGCTCTACGCCAAAGGGAAGCTGCGCTTGAACGAGGATTTTCACCACGAAGGAATCCTCGGAACGATTTTTACCGGTCGTCTTGTGGAGGAAGTGCAGGTTGGACCCTACGGCGCCGTCGTACCGACCATCAGCGGCCGAGCCTGGATCACCGGCTTTGCGAACTATGTGCTCGAAGAGGACGATCCGTTTCCGGAAGGATTCACCGTCGGAGATATCTGGTGAGCCGACTCGGTGACTGTTGGGACGATCACTTGGCACTCGGCATGTCTGATTTCGATGGGCCATCGCCGGTCGGGCTTCCCTCGGCGCCAGGTACGGCGAACCGCAGGTCGTCTGCTCCCGCCGTCGCCTGCCCCAACATCGTTTGACGATTGTCAAACTGGTCGAACGACCGGTAAACGACGGCGTCGCCGCGGGGCAGCCCGCTCAGCCGAAAGCGGCCGTGAGCGTCGGTGAGAGACGTCTTCGTACGCGCACGGAGGGCGGGATCGGCGAACATCGCTCGAGCGAAAATCCTCGCGCCGACGACGGGCTTACCCTCCGTGTCGACCAACTCGCCAGCGATTTCTTGATCGGCCCGCGGCAGGACCGTGTCGACCACCTTTCTTTCGCCGCCAGCAAGAGTAAAGTGCTCGCCGTGCTTGCTCCATAGCCCTCGGCGCCGGTCTCCAGAGAATAGGTTGCGCCGGGCAGCAGCCGCGGGAACTCGAACCGCCCCTCGGCGTCGGCCGCGATGGGCTCGCCCTCGACATGAGAGGACCGGCCTTGTTTCGTGTAAAGCCGCACAACAGCGCCCGGAAGGGGTCGTCCCTGTTCGTCGACCAGTTGTCCCGCGGCCATCGCCAGGGGCTCAAGTTTGATCTTAAGCGGCGTCTTCGGCTGCTCGAGTTGCGACAACAGGAAGAAAGCTCCCCGATTACGCCGACGGTCGAAGAGTCGTAGATCGTATTCAAACGTCGGCTCGAGGTCGCTCAGAACGAAGCTCCCGTTCGCGTCGCTTGCCGTGCGCACCGCCGGCACCCTGCTGCCAAAGCCATTCTCCTCACCAAACCCTTGGTAAAGGATCTCGACATCCTCGGCCGGCTTACCGTCGACGTCGATCACTCGAGCGGAGAGTGTCGCGTTCGGTTTTGGCTGCAATTCAAACGTAACCTCCGCCTGCGGCTCCCCAGGGTGAACGTCGATCGGGCGATGAAATTCGGCCGGAGCTGCGGTTACAGGCCCCGAACGGTGGTACGTGACGTAGCCGGGAACCGGCCCGATGACGACCAACTCGGCGCCACCTGGCGGGACGGCGATGGCGAAACGACCGTCATCCGCGCTCTGAACCTTCTCGACAAACGGCCGAGGGGGCTGCAACGGGCGCTGTTGTGCGATATACCAGATTCGCGCGCCTGCGAGGCCCTCGCCGCTGCTCGCATCGACGACACGTCCCCGCACAACCTCGCCGCGTGGCAACTCGATGGCGTGCTCGATTTCGTAATGCTCGGCCGACAAGTCGACGATCGACATGACGCCCAGATAGGCGCCGTCGGCGGGCGGCGTAATCCACAACGAGACCTTGCCTGGCGAAAGCCGCCGGAGCGTGAAACGTCCGTCAACGCCGGTCGTGCCCGCTGGCGGACTGATGGTCGGCGGGTCGTTCCAGCCCGCGCCGGCGGCCGGTTTGCCCGTATCGGCAAAAAGCACCCGGCCATGAATGTGGTAAGCGCGTTCGATTTCTATTCTTGAGTACCACAGGTGGACGGGCACGACGCGCGGCTTGCCCCTGGGTGAGGCGGGCCACTCAGTCATATCAGCTTGCGGCTCATCCGTGGTGGCGACGTATGTTTCGCGTAGAAGATAGCGGTCGTCGTCGACCACAACGGTTGCGCGAACGTACGGTTGCGCGAACGTCGGGTGGCAAGCCGCGGAGCACAAACCGGCCGTCGGCGCCCGAGACGCCAGACAGCGACACGTCGGAGGATTCCAAGTCGACGTATCGAACGCTGTCCAAGCTCGGGTGCAAGGGCTCGGAGAGATCGGCAATTTCGCGAACACGCACCCGGACGCCCGCCGCAGGGCGTCCGTCGCGATCGACGACTTGCCCCGCCACCTTCTGCTCGTCGGGAAGACGGAGTTCCAGGGCCGGCGCTGGCAAAGCCTCGATGTGTCTCCAGGCAAGGCCGTGGCCAGGCGAGAGGGCGATCACATCCAAGGGGAACACATGCTCTCGGTCCGCTCGGGCCTCGGGCCGCTGGACATCTTTGAACTCGAAACGTCCCTCAGCGTCGGCCCTCGTGCGGGCGATATTCCGCGTGGGGGCGGGCCGCATGCCGCCATCTGACGACGACCAGGCAATGGGCGCCTCGCGCAGATACACGATCGAATCTGCCGCACCCTCTCCTTCAACCAAGACGCGGCCGGAGAGCGTGAATTTGTCTTGTGCTTGCGGCGGAGCGGCGCCCGGCGCCGAGACAGCAGGGCGCAGCGATGGCAACCACGCCACGACCACGGTGGCAAGCGCGCCCCAGGTAATGGCCAGCCGCAGGCGCCGCGAACGGCCTAGCTCAACAAGCTCACCATGCAGCAGACGTGCCACGCCCCTGTGGCCCGTTGCAGGTCGGCGGCGGCAGTCATGCCGGTCCACATCGGTGCTCGTCAAATGAGGCACTGCACCCACTCGACTGGGGAGTTTAATCCGTGTCACCGCGACTATGCAAGTGATTTCTGATGCGGAGCCGGAAGAGTATATTGAAGTTCCTGCCCCAAATTCGCCCGCCTGTTCCCCGTGAGCCGCCTGATGCTCCGCTTCGTTGTTGCTTGCGCCGTCGCTCTTCTGGCAAGCAAGCCGGCTTTCGCCGTGGCGGACCAACCCGCCGGCTCGCCCGTCCATTTCGGCCGCCAGATCCTCCCCCTTCTTTCTGACCGCTGTTTTCAGTGTCACGGACCTGACGCGAGGCAGCGCCAGGCCGACCTGCGTCTCGATGATGAGACGGCCGCCAAAACGCCCCGCGACGGCGCCGCTGCCGTCGTGCCCGGCCAAAGCGAAGCGAGCGAGTTGTATCGGCGCATCGCGGCCATCGACCCCGACGAGCGAATGCCGCCGGCCGACTCCAGGACCCCGTTATCTGCCGATGAGATTGCCCTCGTGAAGCGGTGGATCGACGAAGGTGCCGCTTGGAGCGCTCATTGGGCGTTTGAACGGGTGGTGCGTCCGATAACTCCGCAGCCAGGTGGATTTGCGGAGCGCGTCCAGAATCCGATTGATGCGTTTGTGTTTGCCCGGCTCGCACGCGAAGGACTGACTCCTTCGCCCGAAGCACCGCGCGAGACGCTCCTTCGTCGGCTCTCGCTCGACCTGCGCGGACTGCCCCCCTCGCCTGCCGAAGCCGACACGTTTCTGAACGACCCTTCGCCCGACGCCTACGAGCGGCTCGTCGATGGGTTGCTCGCCTCTCCGGCTTTCGGCGAACGTATGGCGTGGGACTGGCTGGACGCGGCGCGATACGCCGACTCCAACGGCTACCAGGGAGACGGCGAACGGACCATGCATCCCTGGCGGGACTGGGTGGTGCAGGCGTTCAACGGCAACCTGCCTTACGACAGGTTCACCCTCTGGCAGTTGGCCGGCGATCTGCTCCCGGAATCGACGCCGGAGCAGACCCTCGCCACCGGCTTCTGCCGCAACCACATGATCAACGGCGAGGGAGGCCGAATTCCAGAGGAGAACCGCGTTGATTACGTCATGGACATGACGGAGACGCTGGGTACCGTCTGGCTGGGGCTCACACTCAACTGCTGCCGCTGCCACGACCACAAATTCGATCCGGTCACACAGCGTGACTATTACTCGCTGTTCGCTTTTTTCAACCAGACCCCCGTCGACGGCGGCGGCGGCAACCCGCAGACACCCCCGGTTGTCGAAGTGCCCTCCGTCGAACAAACAACTCGTCTGTCTCAACTGGCGGCAGAAATCGATTCGGCCGCCAGCGCCCTGGATGAACTGGAGCTCATTCAGTTTCCTCGTGGCGAGGGGCAGAGCACGGCCGACTCGGAGAAAGCGGCCAGCGCGCCAGACGCCGTTAAGGCGATTCTCAAGCTGCCCTCCGCGCAGCGCATCCGCGGCCAGCTCGAAGAGTTGGAGACGCAATGGGCGAAGGATCTTCCCGATTATCTGCCGCACGTCCAAAAGCTGCGTGCCACACTCGACGCGCGCGACGCAGCCAACCGGTCGATTCCTCGCGTCATGGTGATGGCCGACCTGCCGGAGCCACGGCAGACGTTCATTCTGGAAAAGGGGCTCTACGATAAACCGCGCGACGCCGTGTCGGCCGCGGTGCCGGTGAACCTACCCCGGTTGCCCGCCGGCGCCCCGACCAACCGGCTGGGTCTGGGCGAATGGCTGGTTTCGCCAGACCACCCGCTTACGGCGAGGGTGACCGTGAACCGCATCTGGCAGCAGTTCTTCGGCGTCGGCCTGGTCAAGACGCCCGAGGATTTCGGGGTTCAGGGAGAGCGGCCCGTTCACCCCGAGCTGCTCGATTGGCTGGCGGCGGAGTTCGTCGAATCGGGCTGGGATGTGAAACGGCTTTGCCGTTTGATCGTCACCAGCTCCACCTACCGCCAGTCTTCGCGTGTTTCGCCTGCCTTGCTGGAGCGCGATCCGGACAACCGTCTGCTGGCCCGGGGGGCCCGATTTCGCCTACCCTCGTGGATGATCCGCGACCAGGCGCTGGCGGCTGCCGGGTTGCTCATCGGCCGCATGGGGGGCGCGCCAGTCAACCCCTATCAGCCGGGCGACCTGTGGGCTGACATCACGTTCGACCGCAAGCACTTTCAGCAGGACCACGGCGAAGCGCTCTACCGCCGCAGCCTGTACACCTTCTGGCGGCGGATCGTCGCGCCGAGCCTGTTCTTTGACAGCGCGTCGCGGCAGATCTGCACGGTCAAGCACCTGCGCACGAACTCCCCGTTGCACGCCCTGACCACGCTCAACGACGTGACCTATATCGAAGCGGCGCGGGCCGTCGCCCAGCGCGTGCTCACGGGCCGTGCGGTCGAGCCGAGCGAACGTATCGCGGCCGTTTTTCGCCTGGTGCTTACCCGGCGGCCGACGGCCGAAGAACTCTCGCTGCTGACCGCCAGCCTTGAGCGGCTGAAGCGCGAGTTCGCGGCCGACCCGCAGGCGGCGGCCAGGTTTCTCGCCGTGGGGGAAGCCAAGCGGGATGAATCGCTGGACGCCGTCGAGCACGCCGCCTACACGGCTCTCGCCAGCGAGGTGCTGAACCTCGACGAGGCGTTGAACAAGGAGTGAGGCCCATGCATCCCGCCCTGCAACACCCTCTGGCGATCAATCGCCGGGAATTCTTTTCGCGCGGCGTCTGCACGATCGGCACGGCGGCGCTGGCTTCGCTTTTGGCGCAAGATGGGTTCGCTTCGGCGTCTTCAGACGCGCCGTCCGCGGTCGGGGGCCTGGCCGGGCTTCCGCACTTTGCGCCCAAGGCGAAACGCGTCGTCTACCTGTTTCAAAACGGCGGTCCGACACACGTCGAGCTGTTCGATTACAAGCCTCGACTCAAAGAGATGCACGGGCAACCGGTGCCGGAGAGTTATTTTGCCGGCAAACGGTTCAGCACGATGACCGGTTCGCCGCAAGGCAAGCTGATGCTTTCTCCGGTCGAGCCGTTCGCCCAGCATGGGCAGAGCGGCGCCTGGGTGAGCCAGTTTCTGCCTCATACGGCCGCCGTGGTCGACGACCTCTGCTTCATCAAGAGCCTGCACACCGACGCGGTGAACCACGCGCCGGCGATCAGCTTTTTCCTGAGCGGCGCCCAGTTGCCGGGGCGTCCGACGCTGGGGGCCTGGCTGAGCTACGGCCTGGGAAGCGACACGCAGGACCTGCCCGCCTTCGTGGTGATGACCTCGGTGAGCAAAGGAACCACCTGCGGACAGATCTTTTACGATTTCTACTGGAGTTCGGGCTTTTTGCCGTCCCGGTTTCAGGGGGTCAAATTCCGCGGCAGCGGCGAGCCCGTGCTGTACCTCTCCGATCCCGACGGCATGAGCCGCCCGATGCGCCGCGGTTTGCTCGACGACCTGGCCAGGCTCAACGAGCTCAAACTCCGCGACTTCGGCGATCCGGAGATCGCCACGCGCATCGCCCAGTATGAAATGGCCTACCGCATGCAAACGAGCGTCCCGGAGCTGACCAATTTCTCCGACGAGCCGAATCACGTGCTCGAGATGTATGGGCCCGACGTGCGGCAGCAAGGCACGTACGCCTACAACTGTCTCATGGCTCGGCGGCTGATCGAACGGGGTGTGCGATTTGTGCAACTGATGCACGCCGGCTGGGACCAGCACGGCAGTATCACCACCGAGCTTTACAACCAGTGCCGCGACACCGACCAGCCGTCGGCGGCGCTGGTTACGGATCTCAAGCAGCGCGGCCTGCTCGACGACACGCTGGTGATTTGGGGGGCGAGTTCGGCCGCACGCCGTTTCTGCAGGGCAACATCGACGACCGGCCGAAATGGGGCCGCGATCATCATCCCTACGCCTTCACGATCTGGATGGCTGGCGGCGGGATCAGGCCCGGCATGACCTACGGCGCTTCGGACGACCTCGCCATGAATGTTGCCGAGCGCCCCGTTCACGTTCACGACCTCCAGGCGACCGTGCTGCACCTTTTGGGGATCGATCATCAGCGGCTAACGTATCGCTTTCAAGGGCGCGATTTCCGCCTGACCGACGTGCACGGAACGGTTGTAACAGATATTTGTTGATCCGCCTTAAAAGGCTGCGATCCGCGTGGGTCGGCCGCGAACAACGGCACGCCTGACGCCTCAGCTAGTCGTTGGTTGGTCGCTTGCTGGCCGCTCGGTCTTTGTAGCGGAGCGCGCTGCCGATGGTTGGAGCGACCTCGTCCGCCTAGCGCTCAAGCAAAAAGCGGGCGGGGCGACAGTCTTCACGCTTGCAGCTACGAAATGCTCAGATGAACCGCGTGCCGCATGCCAAGTCTGACCTAAGGTGCGGCCCGGAGGTTGTGAACAATGTTTCCCTGACCACCAGCGATCATTAAAAAAGCATCGCCGTTTGGCCCTATGCCAAGTTCGATCCTTTCCCTCCCCCCCTTATCCATGAACGTGATGAACGGATCGTCGTTCTGATTGGTGTGGATGGCCAGCCGGACCCTACCCTGCGGATCTTTGATCTCCAAACCGGATTTGTCATTGCTGTCATCGGCGAACAGTACGCATCGCAGGACGTTGTCGGCGTCAAAGACCTCGACCGACTTTTGAAACCGCCCGGTCTGCTGGAGGGTTGCAGCACCACCGATTGCGACAACCATACACGTAAGAACGCCAAGCAGGAGGAGGCGAACGCGCCGGCGCAACAGGGCGTTATCACGTTCCAGTCGCGCCAGCCGAGCAAGCACGTCGACAGGAGTATCGTTCATAGCAAAGTCTCCCATGGGTCTGCTCCCTAATCTGACGTGCAGTGAATCACTCTTCAATCACCGTTCGATCAGATTCCTGTCACTCTTCGATCACCGGCAGCAAGCCGCGCCTACCAGTCAACGCCAGCCGGACGCCTTTCCCGAAGGGTTTGCTTTATGCTCCGTCGTAAATAGCCATGCGCCGATTGTTGGGCGCTGCGGGCCCGCCGGTTTGGCAGAGCCATTTTGGCCGTGATCGGCGGTGCGATTTAACCGCAAGCCCATGCCACTTTCCGCTTTTCCTCTGCTTGGACATAAGCCGAGCGAACGGAAAGCGATATCTGGTTCCAGCCGCCCTCACCCTGGCCCTCCCGGAGGGAGAGCGAAGAATGCGCTTCCGGTTGCCCGGACGGATGCAAAGGCTAAGATCAGGGCTGTTTCGATCGTCTTGAGCCTGGTGGCCCTGGGAGAAGGGTTGTCGCCATGTCTGCGGCGGGCAAATCGCGAGGATTTCAGCGGCACTCCTGGAAGGGGGGCGGAAAGGGGGACGTCGATCCGCGCGCGGCGCGACGAGTGCGCCGGGTCGTGGGGACGCTTGCGGCCCTGTGCCTCTTCGCCTGGTTTGCCTGGTTGCTCTGGCCCCATCCTGTCGCCACCACGTATGTGCTCTGCGCCGCGGTAGACGATTACGACGTGCTGCAAGCGCCGCCGCTTCCCTTCGCCGGGGAGACCATCAGTGAGTTCGAACCGCTGGCGAAGCGTTCTGGCATAAGCTTTGAGCACCGGCAGGACGTCAAAACCGCCAAGGGCCTCGCCGACCTGTTTGCGGGCGAGCTGCCTCGCGGCCAGCCGCAGAACGCCGACATCGTGCTCGTTTATCTGGCTGCGCACGGCGTGTCGCAAAGCGACGGACAAGGGGGCGCGCGAGCCTGGCTGTTGGGAAGTGATTACGGCGCGATGCGGGACGTGGGCAAGGTCGCGATCGACGACGTGCTCTCGGCCCTTCGGGATTGCCAGGCCCGGACGAAGGTGCTCGTGCTCGACGCCGGCTCGATCGAGAACGACCCCGCGCTGGGGATGGCGGTAAATGAATTCCCGACGCTTGTCGCCGAAAAAGTCTCGCAGTTGCCCGGAGACGACGTCTGGGTGCTGCTCTCGCACCGGCTGTTCGAGAAGTCGCACGCCGCGTTCGCCGATCGGCGGAGCGTGTTTGGCTACTTCGTCGCGCGCGGGCTGCAGGGTGGCAAGGAGGTCGACCGCGATGCCGACGGCGTCGATTTGGCAGAGTTGTTTGACTACGTCCGCGACAACGTGGCCCGGTACGTCTGGCACGCCAGCGATCGGCAAGAGACGCAAACGCCCGTCCTGCTTGGGCGGCGCGACCTGGGTCGGGCTCGCGGCCTTAAACTGACCTTGCGCGCACCGGCCGAATTGGCGGAAGCGCCTGCGGAGGAAACACCTGCCGACAAGTCGGAAGCGAAGCCGGAGAAAAAAGTAGGCCGCCTCATCCCCGGCGCGCGTTGGAGCGGGCTGGCGATGGCCGGCGAATCTGCCGCGCCGGCGAGGGAAAAATCGGCGACCGAGAAACCCGCCACCGACAAGCCGCCTGCGGCGCCCCAAGGCGAAGCGGCGAGCGCCAATTCGGCGCCCGCAGACGTCGACGCCGAACCGAAGACGGGCAAGGGATCCGATTCGCCGGCCTCTGATGGGGCGGCTGGCGAGCAGGCCCCCGCCGAAAAATCCGACAAGGCCCCCGCCAAAGAGGGCTCAGGGCCAAGCAGCCAGGCCGAGGCAGAGAAGGCGGCGGTTGATCCGGACCTGGCCGCGCTCGGGGACGAGTGGCACGCATGCGAATTGCTTTGCGCCCGGTCGAGCCTGCGCTGGACGCCGGTTGACTACGCGCCCCGCGCTTGGCTCCGCCACGTCGAGCAGCTCAAGGGATATGAGTTAAGGTGGCTTTTCGGCGCATCATCCTCAGCAAGACGGATTGGGCAAGGTGGCGACGAGGCGGATTGGAACGTTCTCCGGCGGCGGTTTGACGATAGCGTTGCGAAGCCGGCTTTCGAACAGCACCCCGCGCTGGAGGCGGCCGTGCAACTGCGCAACGATCTTCTCTTCTCTCTGAGATACTACGCCGCATGGTCCGTCGGCGAGGGCTCGACGGAGGATTGCATGAGACTGTCCGGTCAACTCGCCCGGTTGCTGGACGTCTTGAGCAGGCCGCCGGCGCCGCCCGTTGGCGGCGGGCAAGCGGTCAGTGCCAGTCAATGGCTGGCCGAACTGGCGGCGCTTCGCGACGAGATCGAAATCGAGAAAGAACGATTCGACGAGCGCATAGGGCGGGCCGTTCGCGATTGCCTTGAATCGAAGTCGGCCAGCAGCCTGAAGATCCAGAGGCTTTTAAGGCTTCCCTGGATCGCGGCCAACGATCGCGCCAAGCTGGTCGCCCGCTTGCAGGCGTCGCCGCGACTCGAAGCCGAGCTTCCACCGCCGCCCAGCGCCGCCCAAGGTGAACAGCGTGAGCGACAACTTGAGCAGGACGCCGCGCGGCGAGCCGGGTGGCTAGCCCACCTTCAGTGGCGGCTTTTGCAGCTTGCCGGCTCGCAGGAATTCGGGAAAGGCGACCAGGTTGATGAGAAGTTGAGCCGCCTCGATCAGTCTTCTCGTTTCGACGCCGCGGCGGCGCGCGACGTTGGGTTTGCCCTCGCCGAGGCCTATCAACGATTGAACCGCGAACTGACCGGCGCATCGGTGGAAGCGTTCCCTTCAACGGACGATCTCCAGGCCATTCGCCTGGTCGAGAACCGTGCGCGCCTGGCTGATGTGCGCAATAAGGTCGATCTGGCCGACAAGTTCTTTTGGGAGATTCCGTTCCCGGCTTTGGCCATCGATTGGAAGCCAAACCTCGTGGCGGTTCCCCTGACCCAGGGCACATCGGAAGACCCGTTGCGGACCGACGCCGATTCGGAAGTGTCTTGGCGGATTGGCAACGCGCCGCCGGGACCCGTGGAAGTGAGTTGGTCGGTGGAATACGACGCTGATCTCATTGCCGTGGCCGGAAGAACCAAGGGGACTCTTAACCTCCGTCCAGGCGGCTCCGAAACCGAGAGGACGCTCACTTTCCTCGTTCGGGCGAAGGGCGATCAGCGCGAGGCGTCGACCGCGAGCCTGACGTTGCACGTCGAATCGCCTTCTGCCTCCCCGCAAACCGGCCAGATCGCCGTGACGCTGCCCAAGTGGCAGCCGATCGAACTTTCGGTTGTTGAGACCGACAAATTGCAGAGGCCCAACTTCAAAGCCGACGAACGTGGCATCAAGAAGGTCGTCCTGATGCCTTTGCCGTCGGGTAAGACGCTTTTTCATATCGAGCTGCGGAATCCATCGCCACGGGAAAGAAAGATCAAATACCAATTGTTGGCCCTCAGCAAAACGGGGCTGTCCGCCCGTCCTTTGGGCCTCTGGCCTCTTCGACCTGGCGGGGAGTGGCAGCCGTACGCAAAAGCGGTGCAACCTGCCCCGGTGGAGCTGACCCTTCCTGCGAACAGCAAAACGCGTCTGTCTTTCCCACCGTTCCCGAAGCCGCCCGCCCCCGAAACTCCGGAGCCGACGCCTTCGACGAAGACGGAAGCTCCGACGCCTGAGGTGGCGACGGGACTTCCCGTCGGCGACGGCCTGATTTGCGAGGTGACCGATCTTTCAACCGACTTGCCTGGCGCGCAGCAGCGTTTCTGGATCGATGTCGTGCCGCTGCATCCCCGCTACTACGTGATCCCCACCGTGCGCTACAACGCACAGAGTCGGCGCATCGAGTTGATCATCAAGCCTCGTTTTCCGGGCCGCCTGCCGCCCGAGGGCTCGACCGTCCGCTGGTACTCCGAAGGGCTGGAAGACGACCTCAATCCGATCGGCGGTGTTCTCACCGCGGATCAGCGAGAGCTCTCCTTGCCCTCGCCGCCGATCGACGCGTCGAAAATTCCCAAAAATCAGGCCGTGCACGTCCTGGTTGATATCGACGGTTATCCGCGCGCGTTTCGCTACGACGTGCGGTGCGATCGGCCGAGCGGGGACGCGTCGGAGACCGAATTGGCCGACTTGCAATTTCTGAATCCCCCGTCGACGCCGCCCACCTGGCTCAAGAACAGCATGCCGATAGGCGTCAAAATCCGCGCCGACGGGCCGCGAGGATGGTTCGAAGAGCCGGGCCATTTCATCGAGGTGGGCATCCACGGCGACCCTCGGCAAACGGTGGCGTTCGACAGCGATCGCCGATGCGACGTGCTCCTTTTGCCCGCCGAGAACGACGGCGATTTCCTGGTTGAAACTCGGGTCGACGACTTGCAGGCCCAGTTTCGCTCTGACGCCTACCCAGACCAGGAGATCAGCCTGGTCGCGTCCTTGGGCTCGACCGCAGATGAACGCACCGTCGGGCTCGACGGGAATTCCCCACTCATCAAAGCTCTGACACCCCGCCCAATCTACGAGGGCAACGACATGCTCCTCTCGGTGGTCGTGACGGACGACCGTAGCGGCCTCGACAAGGTTGAAGCCGCGGTCGACGCCGACGACTCGGGCGAGGTGAAACAATGGCAGTGGGCGAGCGAGGACGACCGATCGCCCGGCACCTACACGGTGAAGCTGCCGACCAAAGCGCTTTCGCCCCGGCGCTGGACCGCCTTGGTGCAAGCCAAGGATCTGGCGGGAAACACGACCGTGGTGGAGCGCGTGCGATTCGAGGTCGTGCCCAAGCCAGCACCGGGCGCCGGCGGCCCGAAGAAGAACACCACGCGCGTCGACGCGACGGTGACGTTCAACTCGCGGGCGGCCCCCAATTTTCGCGGAAAGTTCACCGGGCCCAAGACGGGGTCGGTCCAAGCCGACCGCGAGGGTCGGTTCAGCGTCGAGCTGCCGCCGGGCGGCTACAAGTTTGAATTCGAAGGTGTCGTGAACAACACCAAAGTTAAGTTCATCCAGGAACTTACGGTCGACCCTCCCGGCGACAAGCCGCAACGGGCCACGCTGGCCGGCCCCTAGCGTAGCAGCCTCTCCGACGCTTGTGACCGGCGCGGTACTAGGAGGTCTGCGTCGATGAGGCAGGTTCTTTTCAAGCCTAAGGGCGGGCTGCACAGGCGTAATGAGAAGAGTGGGCGACTTTGCCGGTCGGATCGGGCATGCCGGCTGTTTGTCAAGTCCTCAGTAGATCCAATCGTGCTGCCGATGCCATTTCCTAGGTTTGCAGCGTCCGATCGTCTTTTGCCATCAGATCGGGTGCGTTGCTTGAAACCGCGCAGGAGGAAGCGATTATGTCGATCCGGAAGATCGCACGGTCTTTCATGATCCTAGGGATGGGAGCCGCGCAGTGCGCCAGCCCCGGACTGACCGTCCGGGCTGAAGGACCACCTCCCGTCTCATCCGACGTTGCCACTCTGGCGAGGGCCAAACCGTCGGTGGCCAAGGCCCAGCCGCGCCTGGCTAAGACGCCGATTCCGGCGTCGCCTGCGTCGATGCAGGTCGGTTCGATGCCGCCGGGTGTTGCCCCCACGGGCGCTGGCCCCGCAACATTCTGGAAATTCATGGGGGTCCCGCAGGGGTGGCAGAAGTTGCGCGGGGCGACGGCCAATCGGCGCGGCAACCTTCCGGGCCGCGAGCCGACTCCCCCACTGAAGGCGATTGCCGATCCGGCCAACCTGCAATCCGGAAACCCGGCCATTGAGGCCGCCTGCAAGATCAAGCAGCAAGAGGACCTGGCGCCTCAGAAGATCAAAGCGCTCAAGTATCTGGCCACGATCGGCTGCGGTTGCTACGACAAGGCATACGACGTCAAGGGGGCCTTTATGGCGGCGCTGGACGACTGCACCGAAGAGGTGCGGTTGCAGGCGGCTAAATCGGTCGGCAAAGCGGCCGAAACGCAGTGCGCGGTGTGCAGCAAGAGCTGCTGCTGCACCGCCGAGATGATGCAGAAGCTGAACGACGTCGCGACGCTGCGTGACGACGAAGGCTGCTTCGTGGAGACTTCGGCCGACGTTCGCCAGGCGGCTTGCGAAGCCCTGCTCGCTTGCAAACGTCGGGTGCGCGTTTACCCGGCGCCCGCGCCGGTGCCGGTGCGAGACGACGAGGCCCAGCCGGAGACCGAATCGCAGCCCGACATGCCGGCCCCGCCGCAGGCCTCGACCGGCGGCCAGGCGGACCTGATCAGCGAGATCTTGGGGGAGCCGAGCAGCCCGGTCCAGCCCAAGGCAAAGCCGGGTGTGCGGGCCACTGCGGTGGCCAGCCGTACCGTCAGCGAGCCGGAAAGCAGCCATTCTCCGGCGGAGGTTCCGTCCGGCGGTCGTTCGAGCTCTGGATCGCTGAGCGGCACGGTGGTTGGAATCGATGCGAAAACGTCCACGGTGGACGTAGAGTTCGAGGGACGCCGGCAGCCGACCATCGGCAGCCACTTCAGCGTCCACCATAACTACGCTCTCTCGACCGCGCACTTGGGCCGGCTCGAAATCGTCTACCTGGCGGGGAACGGCCGGGCGATCGCGCGCCCGGTCGGCCGCACCGACATCGCAAAGCTGGGCAAGGGTGATCGTCTGAGCGGACGCATCATGGAGGACGAAGATGCCGACGCTCCGATCATCACCGGGGTTAGCCGGCAGACAAAGAAGGGGACCGTTCGTTCATGCGTGGAGCCGCCGCAGCCAGCGATCCAGCCGAGCCAAACACCCTACTTGCCCGAAGAACCGTCACCGTCGGATACCGAAACGACGCAGTCCGGCGGAAAACTGCGAACGCTCATCGCTTCCTGGCTGAAGCCGGAGGGTGAAAACGAGGAGGGGGCCGCCTTGCCCGCCGAACTGGCCGAGCCGGTCGCATTCGATGAGCCGGCCGAGCTTGCCAAGCCAAAGCTGCCTTTGGTCAGCGCTTGGAAGTCGCTGCTGAAGCCGGCCCCTGAATCCTCGGTTGAGTCGTCGCCAGTTGTGGCGGCGCCTGATGTGACGACGGCTGATGTGACGACGGCTGATGTGACGACGGTGGGGGAAACAGTCTTGAAACCGCAGACGGCCCGACCGGCGCAGCCAGCCAGGCTTGCCTCGGCTGGCGTCGCCCTGACGCCGGACGTGACGCCGAGCGAGCTGCGGACGACGGCCAAGGCGTCGAGTTCAAAGAAGACCCAGACCAAGCGTTCGGCGCCGGCCGTTGTGGTGCTGGAAGAATAGCCCGATTCTGAGAACGGCCGTAGCCGGCTTCGTGAGAAGCCGGACATCGGCCGAGACCGTCATTGACCTTGTTTCGGGCGCCGAATGGTCGGTATTGTTAGGAAGGGCCCCTTTTTTCGGCCGTCTTGACTATGCCGCTTTCCTGGTTGCTCTTTTCGCTCGTTGTCGCGCCGGGCCAAGCCGACACGGTGCTGGTTTGTCCGCCGGCCTTGCGCGCGGCGATCGAGCCCTGGCGGAAATATCGCTCGGAACAAGGGTATCGCATCGCCCTCGTGAGCGAGGCGGTTTCCGCCGAAGAGACGCGCGAGGAAGTTCGCCGCGTGGCTAAAGGGGGCAAGCTGCGGTTTATCGTCTTGGTGGGTGACGCCGATCTCGGCTCGCCACGTGAGTCGTCGAGCCGGTTGTGTAGCGTGCCAACCCATTACGTGCCGGCCAAGGTCAATCTCCGTTGGGGATCGGAGCCGGAGATCGCGACCGACAACTGGTACGCCGATCTGGACGACGACCAACTGCCGGACGTTGCCATCGGACGGCTAAGCGCCGACACGCCGGAGCAGCTCTCGTCGATCGTCCGCAAGGTTATCTCGTATGAGCTTCAGGCCGAAGTCGGCTCCGATGAGCTTAAGGACGAGTGGCGGCGGCGGATCAACCTCGTGGCAGGTTTGGGAGGCTTCAGCGCCGTCATCGACACGGCCCTGGAAGCCGCCGCCAGATCGATCGTTGCGGGGGGAATTCCCGCCGAGTACAGCACTTCGCTCACGCACGCGAGTTGGCGCAGTCCCTACTGTCCCCCGCCTGCCGGCTTCGGCGAGGCGGTTCTCGACCGGCTGAATGAGGGTTGCCTGTTCTGGGTCTACATGGGGCACGGCCAGCCCCGCGAGCTTGATCGCGTTCAGGTGCCCGGCCGCGAGTATTCGATTTTGCGGTCCGAAGATGCGGGCCGCCTGGCGGCCCGTCGCGGGGCGCCGGTCGCCCTGTTTCTCGCCTGTTACACGGCGGCCTTCGATGCCCAGGGCGACTGTCTGGCCGAAGAACTGCTGCGCGCCGAAGGGGGACCGGTGGGGGTGATCGGCGGATCGCGCGTCACGATGCCTTACGCCATGTGCGTCCTCGGAATCGAGATGCTCAAGCAGTGTTTCGTCGAACGTCGGCCGACGATCGGCGAAATCTTGCTGCACGCTAAGCGCAACATGGTGCTTGGCGAGCGAAGTGACGAGCGAAGCAAGCAGATCGATTCGATCGCCTCGCTACTAAGTCCCGCGGGAAGCGACCTGGCCGAGGAACGGCTGGAGCACGTCCATCTCTTCAACCTGCTGGGCGATCCGCTGCTCGGCGTCACGCATCCACATCGCGCGCAGGTTGAGAGTGTAAGTTCGGTCAATCCGGGCGAGTTGCTCAGCGTGCGCGGCACGAGTCCCGTTGACGGCACGGCGACCGTAGAGTTGACGGTGCGGCGCGAGCGGTTCAAGTTCCGACCGGTGCCCCGCCAGGAATACCTGGCCTCGTCCGAGGCCGACGACGAATATCGCCGCACCTACGCGCAGGCCAACGACCCTCGATTAGCGTCGGTTCGCTGCCCCGTGACTGGCGGAAAATTCGAGGCCCGGCTTGAGGTACCCCCGGATGCTCGCGGGGACTGCCACATCCGGGTCTTCGTTCAGGGGCGCGGCAAGTTTGCCGCCGGTGCCAAGGACGTTCACATCGCCGCCCCGCGCCGCTAGCGCGGATTACTCACCGGCCCGGTAGGCATCCACGTGGACTGCGCCGATACCAACCCGAAGCGTGAGCGAGGGAAGTTGCGTCGCGACCCTCGCTTACGCTCTGACGCTTCGATTTGCGTGGGCCGGCGAACAATCCGGGCTGGCAAGAGGTCTTCGCGGTCCAGGCTCGGCACGACGGCCGGATGGACAAAAAATAAGCGGCCGGCCTGAGCCCGGATGGAACGTTCCGCTTCGGCCGGCCGCTTGAGCCAGGTACCTGCTTCCTCGTGGTTTGTTTAAGCCGGCCAGGGGACGAGCCGGCTAACGGTGTGCCTCCCGATGAGCGCCGAAAGGGTCTCACCGGCTGGCGGCTTGATCCTGGCGGGGGCGCATGGTCGGCGCGGGCGCGTGCGCCGCCCATCGGCCGCCTGTGCGACCATCTGCGCACAAATCGCGGCCGCAACCTTGGGCAGAAGATGCGGCACGCGACCTTCTGTCGTTGAGTTTTCCGCGAGTGAATTGTCGGGAGCCGTCGCGGGCCGGGAGCCATGCGGCCGTTGCTGACTGAGCCAGCGGGCTACGATGGCTTCGACGACCGGCAAAACATGACGATCGAAATCACGGCGGGCCTCCTCATCTCCCTTCGCGACCCGCGTACACAAATCCCCCAGGGTCGCCTCGTTGATAATCATGGATCCTCCTTGCAAAACTGGTCGGCAGTCTGACATCAACCGCTAGCTGGAAAACGTGTAGGTGGCTTGGTTCGAGGTCTGCCCCCAAATGTCAGTGGCAACGGCGTATTCGGTCCCGTTCGGATTTCCCACCATCTGCACGACGATCGAGAAACTGCCGCTTGAGTTGGGTGTCGCGCTGCCGGATGCGACGCCGCTCAACTGCACGGTGTCATCGGCAACATCCGGGCCGGAGACGCTACCCTGGATCTGCCACTCTCCGCTCCCCAAGCTCGTCACCGTCAGCGGGCTGACATAGGGCCGCGGGACCGACAGGGTCGCAGTGCCTGTGCCGGACGAGACTCCCCAGACGTCAGTTGCCACGGCAGAAACGGTGCCGAGCCGGGAAGCGCTCGTAACCAGATCAAAGTGGCCGTTCGAGTCCGTTGTCGCTGAACCCGACACGCCGGCGGAACCGGAGAAGGTGACCGTGATGCCGCTGGACGACATCCCACCGACGTTGCCGGACACGTCGACTTGCTTGCCTTGCCCCGTGGCGACGACCGTGAAACTGGGCATTTGCGGACCGTTGTCCATAATTTGGGTGGTGACAGGCATCGACTGGGCACCCCAGTCGTCGGTCACAACCGCGGTGACACTGCCGAGACTGGCGGCCGTCGTCACCATGTTGAAGTTCCCGTAGGCGTCGGTCATGGTCGACGTGGTCTGCAGTCCAGCCGTACCGGAAAACGTGACCACCAAGCCGGCAGGCGTATCGGCGCTGACGTGCCCGGCGAGGTCGACCTGTTTGCCCTGGCCAGTAGGCATGACACTGAACCCGGTGATCTGGGGCGGCGAATGCATGAGGTTGGTCGACGCCTGCCCGCTGTCGCCTGCGGAGTCGGTGACCGTGGCGGTGACCGTGCCCAATCCGGTGGCGGGACCGAAGTAGCTGAATTGTCCCGACTGATTGACAGAGACGCTGGCGCTGACGGGTCCGCTCAACGTCACCTGATAACCTTGCCCGGAACCGAAAACGGCGCCGTTCACCTGGACGTTGGGGTAAGCGACGGTTTGCGCCTCAAGACTCAGCCCTATGCTGGACGGGCAGTTCCTCGATTCGAGCCCCTCCAAACGGAACCGCCGTGAAACAAGACGATTCGGTTTGCGGCGGGAAGGCTTTTGAATCCGAGTTCGATATCGAAAAAAAGGGAACATCAAGGTCTCCTTGTTGCGGGATAAAGGAATCGGCACACATCCCTTATCGGTCGCCGCCAGCGCGCAGCAGTGGACTCGGTGGCGAGCAGGCGGCTGGGAAGGGCCGAAACGAAGATGGGCGCGTTAGCGAACCGCGAATGCGCCGAGAGAGGCTCAGAGAAAGCGCCTCTATATAATTAATCGAGAATGGAGGCCAAAAGCGGACACGAATTCCGAAAAGATTTCTGGCGCCGTCCGCAGAGTAGCGGCGTGTCCGCGGCTAGAAGCCTGCCTCCAAAGGATTTAGGTAGCTCGAAACTGTCCTTCGACGCGCGGCGACGATCGAGTACTTTGCGATATAGGCGCTGCCGCTTGCCCGCACTTTGAACGCCCTCGCCCCACCCGCCTGAAGGAGGCCGTGTGACCGTTGTTTTATGGCGAGGGCGCTTCTCGCAAGTCCGCGAGTTTGTCGGGCTCGTCGAGGCTGAGTCCGTCGAGTGAATCAACCAGTCCAGGCGAATCGGCACGCTCGACCCGCGAACCTTCCGCCAGAGCCTCTGCGTATTTGGGCGAACGGCGCACGACCTCCGTCAACTCGGCCAGGTCCCCTTGTCGAGGTAACTCCACCGGATCGAGCCCCAAGCGAAGTGCTGTCAAGACAGACTCGATCGCCTTCTCACGATCCGACCCACCGCCTGCCTTCTCATCCCAAAAATAGATTAGCGCGGCCTTCAAGTGGATCTGGTAATTGTTTGGCCGAAGTTGGATCGCGGTTTCGATGTCGCGGATCGCTTGTAGGGGAACGTCTCGCTTGCCATCCACGGCCAATGCCGCCGTGACGCTTGCGCGCTGGTAGTAGGCGTCCACAAGCCGCCTGTCGGCAGTGATTGCGCGATCGAGATATTCGAGTGATGCCTCACGATCGCTCGAGTTGATCAAGGCGTATGCCATATTGTTCAGCAGCCCTGCCGTGCTGAATCCGCGTTCGAGGGCCTTTCGGTAAGCAAGGACCGCAGACTCCCACTTGTATTTCCCGCACATGCAGTCGCCGCGGGCCGAAACAAGTTCGGGCAGCACGCGACGGTCGAGGGCCGCAGTGATGTCGTCAAGTGCCGGGTCGAGTTCATCGAGGCGAAAACGGGCTCGAGCCCGCAGAAGATGGACCTGCCAGGTCGTCAATCGCGAATCAATGGCCTTTGAGCAATGGTCACGTGCGGCGGCGAAATCGTGTTTGTCGAACGCCCGTTGGGCCAACCGGTAATGGGCCTCACCCCGCAAGGGGAAGAGCTCCTCGCGATCCAACCCGTACTGTTCGGCTTCGTCCAGGTACTTCAGGACACTCTCGTATTCTCCGCGCCCGGCGGCCGCGCGGGCGGCTGCCAATTGGCGTTCGGCATACGAGGGGCGCGTCGCCGCGGCGTAGCCGCCGGCGGCGACTAGCGTGAAGGCGAGCGCCAGCACCACGGCGAGAGTGCGGCGATGGCCCTTGGCCCACCGTATGATTCGGCTCCGAAGGGTTAGCTGGCGCCTCAATGCCGCGGCCACCTCAAAAGCCGTCGCGGGACGCTCCTCGACGTCGCAGGCCAGGCAGCGCTCGATCAGCGAGGCGAGTTCCGGCCACACGTGCGGATTATGCCTGACCAGCGGCCGGGGCCGCCTTTGCTGCTCCGACAGCCAACCCTCGACCGGATTGCCGTCCGCGGCTTCTGCAGCGGGCGGTTTGTCATAAGGAAGCTGCCCGCCGAGGAGTTCGTAAAGAATCACTCCCAGCGAGTAAAGGTCGGATCGGGTGTCGGCCGGCACTTCGTCGCCCCACTTCCGAATCAGTGCAGACAAGATCTCGGGCGCCGCATAGCCGAGGGTGCCACCTACGCGGCGAGTCCGTCGCTCGACGTCGTACGAAAGATTGAAATCGAGCAACATCGGCTTCCCGCTGGCGTCGATCAGAACGTTCGACGGCTTGAGATCACGATGCAGAATCGACTTTTCGTTTGTATAGGCGAGCGCGTCGGCGAGCTGCGCACCGACATGGACTACGGCTTCGACGTAGCTCGCTCCGGCGATCTGGGGGGCAACCTCCCCGCCGGCCGGCCGCTGGCCTGTTTTGGCCGCCAGGGCGTCAAGAAAGTCCCGCCCGCGCGTGGGTCGCGCCCGGCCGCCGTGGTAAAGCGCGTCCAGCACGTCGTGAAGCGTGGCTCGACCCAGAAACGGCATGCAGATCAGCGTAAGCCCGAACTCCGGCTCGGTCTGCACGGAGTAGATAGGGACGATGTTCGGGTGGACGAGCTTGCCCAGCGTGTGCGCTTCGTTGCCACCCCCCAGCGACGCCTTGACAACAACCCGCCGTGAGCCTATTGCCGCCTCTTCCGCCAGATAGACCCGCGCATAGGCGCCGCGGCCCAGCATTTCCACGAGCTTGAATCCGCCGAGCGTCTGGCCCGGTTCGGGCCACTCGCCGGGCGCTTCCAAGGGACCGCCGCCTTCAAACGTGGGCGCATCGGACAGCGACGCCTCGTCCTGAGCTTGCGACGACAGCAGTGCCGCCGACAGCCCCGATGCGCCTCCTATGAAACGATAGACGGCCAAGAGGGGTTCCAGATCGTCGCGGCACTCGGTGAAGTCTCCCAGAAATGCCAGGGAATTGGGGGCTTCACCGGCCTCGGACCGCAGGCGAAACTCCTCGAACGCCAGCAAGGCAAGCAGATGCCTGTCCGCGGCCGATTCCGGGTAGAGCTCGACGAAGCGTCGAGCCGTGAGGCGCCGATCCTTCCTCCATTCGGTGGCGAATCGGTCAACCCAGCCGTCACGCGTACGAGCTGCGGCGACGAGCTGCTGCCCGCTATCCCGATCGGTCGATAACTCACTCACGGTGGTCTCTCAACCGCCTTACAAACAGTTGCTTCACATGGGCCAAGACCCGACGAACCGTCCGTGTGGTTGTGTTCTCCTGCCTGGCGATTTCGACGGTTCCCATACCGTCCAGACGCATCTGTACGACGCGCCCATAGAGGGGAGGCTGGTCGGCCGTGACTTGCTCGACCATGTCTTCGGCGGCTGCCTGCTGGCTAGGCGTCGGCAACTTGGGGTCGACGTAGCGCCGATCGGCCGCAGAGCTGCGCAGTTGACGTTGCCGCTTGACGTTTCTTTCCGGGCCGTGCAAGCGACGGTGCTCGACGATCACCTTATTCCGTGCGATGCGCGATAAGAAGCCGACCAGGGCGGCCGGCGTGTCGAGCTGCGCCGCCCGCGGCAGCTCGGCAAAGAAGGATGCCCAGGCCGCCTGGGCGAAGTCTTGTGAATCAAAGCGCGCCCTCAGTCTGTGGTGCAGCGACCGACGAACGACGTGAACGACGTAGGGGCCGTACTGCCGCCAAAGCTCCTCGGCGGCCTGATGCGAGCCGAGGCGCACCTGCTCCATCAGCTCGGAAAAACGTCCCGACCCATCGCCAGGCAGACCCGGGTTGTCATTCCCGATCTTTTCCATAACCGACGATGCTAACAACTAAGCCGATCACAACCCAACAAATTCTTTCGCGATCACACAAATCTAACGGCGCTTGCCCGTTGCTTAACGTGCCCATTATACTAAAAACCTGGGCGGAAACGGTCGTCCCGGCCTCATTTTCGAGCTTTTTGGAAGCGGATCTGACGGGCGCGACCGCTGATCGATTCGGACAGATCGAGTGCACACCCAGCGGAGGAGGTAGGCCATGATCTTCTATCGCTTCTGGCGAGTTGCAGCCGCGAGTGCAATCGGGCTCGCCGTCGCGGCGGCCCCGTGGCCGTTGCGGGCGGGGCAACCGTCGGCCGCCTCCAAGCCGCCGCAGAAGGACGATCAAGAGACGGCCCCGGCGACCAGCTTTCGAGCACGGACGAACCGCGCCTTGAGCGCTGCCTTTCCCGCCGCGCCGGCCGAGCGCAAGGCGCAGGCGGCAGCCTTGCTATCTCTTTACACGCAGATCGGCGAGGCGAAGGAGGTCATTCCGGCCGAGCGGAGCCGACTGCAAGCCAGACTCAAAAGCCGTTTGGCGCGGCTGGCGGACGCCATCGCCCTCGACGTCAAGAAAACGCGGGCCGCGCGCCAATCTGAAGCCGGCAATCGGCCTTCTACCGCCGACCAGCCTTCCGCCAACCGGTCGTCTACCGCAACCGATGCGGTGTCCTCTCTGAGCGCACCCGCCGGCTCAAGCGGCGGAGGCCCCCAAGACGACGGGCAGACCCTGGTCGAACTGATTCAGGCGACCATTGCTCCCCAGAGCTGGGACGTCAACGGCGGAGCGGGGACGATCGTGTATTGGCCGGCCTGGCACGTGCTGGTCGTTCGCCAGACCGACGACGTGCATGAGCAGATCGGCGGTGTGGTACGCGGCCTGCGCAAGTAGAATGGGACGTGAATCGCCCCCCTCTCTGCGGCCAATGATCGAAGCGGCCGGTAAGCCCGCCACCACCTGACGCAGTCATCGAGATGATTCGAAGTTCCTTGTCCCGTTGGCGAGCGGCCCTGCTAGTCGTCGTTTCTCTTGCTTGTCCGGGGGCCGCCCACGCCGATCTACCATCGATTCGGCTCGATCGCATTACGCCGCTTGGTGCCGCGGCCGGCGCCACCGTCGAGGTCGCGGTCAACGCGGCCGACGACGAAGAGGCGAAGCGCCTCGTATTCGACCATCCGGGCATCTCGGCCGAATGGGTCGAGAACCGCAAGTTCAAAGTCACGGTCGCGGCCGACGTGCCGGAAGGGACGTACGATGCAAGGCTACTGGGCCGTTTCGGTTTGAGCAATCCGCGGCTGTTCGCCGTCTCGCACGGACTATCCGACGTGACGGAGAAGGAGCCCAATGACGACCGGGCCAAGGCACAAGCCGTGCCCCTCAATTCCGCCGTAGCAGGCACGACGGACGGCAACGGTCAGGACCTCTTTCGCTTCGCGGCCCGTCAGGGCCAGCGCGTGACGATTGATTGCCAGGCCGGAAAGCTCGATAGCGAGGTCGACGCCTGTCTTGCCATCATCGCCTCCGATGGCGCTGTCCTGGCCACGAGCAGCGACTATCACGGCCGCGACCCGCTGGTCGACTTTTTGGCTCCGGCCGACGGCGAATACTTCGTCGAGGTCCACGACCTCTCCTACCGCGGCGGCTTTCCTTATCGCGTTCTGATCTGCGATCAGCCGCACGTCGAAAACGTCTTTCCGCGCGCGGTGGAGGCGGGCAAATCGATCGAACTCGTCGCGCTGGGGCGCAACTTCGGCACAGCCGGTCAACCCTCCGCCTGGAAAATCGACGACCGTCCGCTGGAGGAATATCGATTCCACATTACGCCGCCAACGGCGGCAGAAGCCGTGGGCTTTTATCGGTTCCTCGAGCATCCCAGCGATCACACCGTTTTGCCGACGGCCGCCACCTGCACGCTCGACGGTTTTCAGATCCGTGTGCCAATCGGCGCCGGGTCTCGCCCACCTATTCCACTGCTGTGCGTCGAAGGACCCGTTCTCGTCGAACAGGAGCCCAACGACTCGCAGGAGCAGTCGCAGCCGCTTGTGCCTCCCGTGACCCTCAGCGGCCGTTTTGACCGGCCGCGCGACGCCGACTGGTTCGAATTGGTGCCCGGCGAGGCCGGCCGCCACGAGATCCAGGTCTACTCCGAACGGATCGCCGGCCAGGCAGATCCTTACGTGGTTGTCGTCGACGACAAAGGAAACCGCATTAGCGAACTCGACGACTTTGGTGCCCGCGTCAATGCGTTCGACGGGCACCTGCGCGACCCGGTCGGTTCGGTCGACCTGCAAGCCGGCCGCAAATATCGGCTGATGGTGCAAGACCGTTACGGCCGGGGAGGCGCCCGCTACCAGTATGTGTTGAGTTTGCACCGCTCAAGGCCCGATTTTCACATTGCCGCCATTCACGCGGCGAACCCCGGCCCGTCGGGTGTGAACCTCTGGCCGGGGGGCGCCACCTGGCTCGACCTGGTCGCTCACCGCGAAGAAGGATACGGCGAGCCGATCAGCGTGACGGCCGAAGGGCTGCCAGCCGGCGTGCATGCCGCCGAAGTGAGAATTCCCAACGACATGCGTTCTGCCTTCGTGCTCTGGGCCGACCCCGACGCGCCCCCCTTTAGCGGCTCCTTTACCCTCATGGCCAGCGGAAAGCGAGGCGAGGCGACTTTTCGCCATGAGGTGCGTCCCTACACGCGCGTCTGGACCGACGCGAACATGGGTTCCAGTCGTCCGAGCCGCCAATTGCCGCTGGGCGTGGTGGGCGAGAAGGCCCCCTACGGCTTGCGTTGCGAGCCCGACAACGCCACCGTCGAGATGGACAGCAAGCTTTCGCTCAAGGTTGTGGCGTCGCGTTATTGGCCCGAGGCGCAGAGTGCGATCAAGGTGATCGGCCTGGGCTTGCCCGGCGGGTTCCAGTTCAGCGAGCGGGAGATCGCCGCGGGGCAGAACGAAGGATCGTTCGAGTTGCAGGTGGGCAATATGCAACCCGGCGACTACACGCTCGTGCTGTTGGGGCAAGCGCAGGTGCCGTTCAAGAAGGATCCAGCCGCTCAGCCAGTCAACACGCTTGTCCCCATTCCCTGCCGGCCGATCGCGATCAAGGTGACTTCCAAAGCCAAATAGGAGCCGATCGGGCGTCGGCAAGTTGCCAGGCCTCTCGGCGCGATTCTTTGCCGACGGCCATCTCGTGGGCGCAATCGCTACCATCAGCACGATCGCGCCCGGCAGGCGAGGAAGCCCCCGGCGGGCATCCGGCCCGTTTGCGTGTCGCCGAGTCCAAACCAAGACTTTGGTAGTTTCGCGCCGCCCGGCAACCGGCGCGCGAAGGGGCATGGTTCGTGCTGTGCCCTGCGACAACGATTCGTTGCCCGGCCGTGTGTGCACCACGGCACCGGTTGGCGAGTCAGAGGGAAACGCAGCCATGAAGCGCACGATACTGTACGTCGACGACGAAGCCGAGAATCGAGTCGTGTTCGAGGCGAGCCTCGACGACCGGTTTCGCGTCCTGACGGCCGCCGACGTCGAGGAAGCTCTCTCCATCCTGGCGCGTGAGAACGTGCCGGTGGTCGTTTCCGATCAGCGTATGCCCGGAAAAACGGGCGTCGACCTGTTCAGCATCATCCGTACCCGCCATCCGCAGACGCGCCGCATTCTGCTGACGGCCTACACCGAGCCGCGGGCGATGATCGACGCCATCAACCACGGCCAGGTCTACTACTTCCTGCAGAAGCCGTGGGACCGTTCCTCGATCGAGTCGGTACTGGTTCGGGCCATCGAGGCCTACGATCTGGCGATCGCGCTAGAGCAGCAGTCGACCGTGCTGGCGAGGCAAAACGACGAATTGCGGGCGATGCAGGCCCATCTGGAACACGCCAGCCGGCTGAAGAGCGAGTTTCTGGCCAACGTGAGTCACGAAATCCGCACGCCGATGACGGCCGTCCTGGGGTTCGCCGACCTTCTCCGCGACCGGCTTACGGCCGCGGAAGACCTGGAGACGATCGACACGATCAAGCGCAACGGCGAGTACCTGCTCGAGATCATTAACGACATTCTCGATCTCTCGAAGATCGAGGCCGGCTCGCTGCACGTGGAGCAGCGACTGTGCTCACCGCGCGGCATCGTGCACGAAGTGGCCGAACTAATGCGGCCACGCTGCGAGGCGAAGGGCCTGTGGCTGGACGTGGCCATCGACGAGGCCGTTCCCGGTCAGGTGCCGAGCGACGCCTTGCGCCTGCGGCAGATTCTGGTGAACCTGGTGGGTAACGCGGTCAAATTCACCGATCGGGGCGGGGTCCGCGTGGCGGTGCGAATCGAGCCCTGCGAAACGACAACCTGGTGCCTTCACTTCGACGTGGTCGATTCAGGCATCGGTATTTCGGCCGAACGGCTCAAGGCCCTCTTCCAGCCGTTCAGCCAACTCGACTCGTCGATGACGAGGCGCTTCGGCGGAACCGGGCTGGGACTGGCGATCAGCCGCAGACTGGCGCAACTCTTGGGGGGCGACATCGCCGTGCAGAGCGTCCCCGGACAAGGGAGCACGTTCAGCCTGATTCTTGCTACCAGGCATCCCTCGCCGACGGGGCAGCCAGGCCAGGCCGATGAAAACGGCGCGGACTTGCAGCCTGCCGGCTATGACAACCAGAAAACCGACGACACCGCGGTGCATCCCGCCAGCCTCCGCTTGTCGGGTAAGTTTCTGTTGGCTGAAGACGGTTTGGATAACCAGCGGCTCCTTTCCCTCATCTTGCGCGGTGCCGGAGCCGAATTGACGATTGTCGACAACGGTAAGAGCGCGGTGGAAGAAGCGATGAAACCCGCCGAGATCCCCTACGACCTGGTGCTGATGGACATGCACATGCCCCAGCTCGACGGCTACGAAGCGACCGCCCAGTTGCGGCGGCTCGGCTATCGGCGGCCGATCATCGCGGTAACCGCTCATGCCATGACCGGCGACCGGCAGAAATGTCTCGACGCGGGTTGCGACGAAGTGGTCACCAAGCCGTTCAACCGGGTCCGTTTGCTGCAAATGATTTCGCAGTGTCTTGAGGCGGGCCTGCCGGCGCCCGTAACGGTGGACGACGGCATTTAGCCGCGCCGACCGGGAAGGCCGTCGCAAACGTAAGCGAAGAGCGCGATGAGACTTCCCTCGCTGGCGCTTCGGGTGAGTGTCGGCGCAGGCTGCGCGCAAGCCTTACGGGGCCGGCGAATCGGGCCCCGAACGAATGGCTTGCTGGAAATCGCGCGCGGACCGAGTCATAATCTGCCTGACCCATCTCTTACGTCAGGAAATGTTTCATGACGCGCGCCACCCTCTCGTTGGCTCTGCCCCTGTTTCTCTGCTTCGCTTTCATCAGACCGGCATCCGGCGAGGAATCGCCGCTGGAATCGGGCGTGCGAGGCGTGGCCACGCGAGCGCCCGGCAAGGTCGTGATCGACGGCGACTTGAAAGAATTTCAGGGAGCGTTCTGCACTCCCGTCGGCTACTTCGAGCCGGACACAAAGAACCGCGCGGCCCAGTTCTTCTATATGTGGGACGACGAGGCCTTTTATGCCGGCTTGCGGACGCTCGACGAGAAGCAGGCCAATCCGGCGCCCGACGACCGGCTCTGGGAAGGCGACGGCGTGGAATGGTACTTCGACACGCGCCGCGGTCCGGATTTTCGCTCCGAGAGCTGGGGCGAGGGGGCCGTTCACATGTACTGGACCGCGTACAAGAACGCCCAGATCGAACCCCGCTGGTGCCTGCGTCCCGACATGCTCAAGGCGATTCCGGGAACGGGTGTCGAGGTCGCAGCGCGCAAGACCAGTTACGGGAGCGAGACGGAATTCAAGTTGCCCTGGTCGAACTTTCCGAACTTCAAGGTCGCTTCCGACGCAGTCATCGGCCTCGACGCCGAGCTCTGCTACGGAGATGGGGCGGGTCGAACCTATCGCACGTTCGCCTACGGCAGCCCGCTGTCGGTGACGCAGCCCGCTTCGCAAGCCAAGGTGCAGCTCGTCGACCGCATCACGCCCGCGGTCTGGCGGCTTTGTGGCGCCGTCATGGCGCCGATTCGCGTCGACACGCCTTGGTCGCAGCCATCGAGCAAGGCGTTGGTTACGGGCATGGCGGCTATTCCGCCCGACCAATCAAACGAGATTGGCAAAATCGTCTTTCGTCTGGTCGATACCTTCGGCAACACGGTCGCCGAGCACGACGCCAAGATGACAACGCTGAACGCCGAAGGGCGGTTCTTTCGCGCGGAGGCCCAATGGCCCAGCGACGAGGCCGCGCCGGGAACGTACATCCCCCTGGGAATCGTTTACGACCGCGAAGGAAAGGAACTTTGTCGGACCGCCCCCAGGCTGGTCAGCGTGAACAACTCGCCAGGCTACTAATTTAGCCAGGGTAGCCCTGGCGGGCGTCTCGAGGTCTGTGTCGTGGCGAGGTCGACCAACGTGCCGGCGTGGCCCTCGCCGCCCCAGGACCTACTTGTCTTGCATCAACTCGCCCAGCAAGCGCTTCAGCTCTTCGCCGCGGGCACGGATGGAAACCACCTTTCCGTCGCGGTCGACCAGAAGCACCGTCGGGATCGCGCTGACGCCGTAAAAGGCCGCCGCCGGATGCTGGCCACCGGCCTGGTGCAACGTGGTCCAGGGAATGCCCTTCTCGCTCAAAAACTTGTCGAGCGCCTCGCGGTCGCCGTCGAGGCTGATGCCAACAACGTCGAAGCCGCGCTCGTGGTATTTGTCGTAAAGTTCCCGGACGTTGGGAAGCTCGGCGACGCAGGGCCCGCACCACGTCGCCCAGAAGTCGATGAGCACGACCTTGCCGCGATACGAAGCCCAGTCGAACGCCTGGCCCGCGGTCGTCGTGCCGTCGAGCGTCACTTCGTGACCGACAAGGCCAAGGCGCCGAGCGGAGCCAAATAGGGAGCGAGCTTGCGCGCCAAAAGGTCCGTCGTCTGGGCCAAAAGCTTTTGCGAGCCGCTCGATGGCCTGGGCGGCCCATTCAAGGTCGTCGCCGTATTCCAAAGGGCGCGCGGCGCTGAAGACCAGATTCACGTCGGCCGGCTCAAGACCATGCGATGATTTGGCGGCGAGCGCAGCCTCCAGGTCCTCGATCAAGGCTTTTCGATCGGCCGTCGATAAGGTCAGGATTTTCGCCACGCGCGGCTCAAGTACTGCCAAACGTGCCGTGGCATAGGCTGCCGACGTCTTGTCGGTTTCGAGGGCCATGATCTTCTTGGCGGCGGCCGCGATGGCGCTGGGACCTTTCTCGCGGTGCGCCGTGAAGTCGGTCGCGTTCGTCGGGCGAAACTCTCGCAATTGCTTGATGAACGCCAGCAATTTCGTTACATCGCCCTCCGGCAATGCATAACGGTCGACGGGCGGCTCATAAGGCTTGAGTGTAGCAAGCTGTTTGGTCTCGATGGCCCAGACCTGCCAGTCTCCGCTTTCGCCGCGCAAATCGAACGCCAGCCATTTTCCATCGGGCGACCAGACCGGCAGCGTATATTGGCCCGTTGCCATCTGCTTCACCTGGCCGCCGGCGAGGTCAAACAGAAAAAGCCCGACGCGGTCGCCCACGCCGAAGCCGCCGCAGGCTACCTGCTTGCTGTCGGGCGACCAGCCGACCAGCCCCGCGCCGGCCCCCACCAGGCTGCGGGTAACTCGGTCGTTTGACTGGAGGTTCACAACCACCAGGTTGCCGCCTGATACATAAGCCAGGCTCTTACCATCCGGCGAGACGACCGGATAGAACGAATCGCGAAACGGTGTAATGTCGTGGATCGTCGGCTTTGCGGCCGTGGCGTCGACGGCCTGGACCGTCCCCTCTTTGTGCTCGTGGAAATACAGGGTCTTGCCGTCGGCAGCCCACCTTGGAAAACCGCCGTCGGCCAGCTTGCGGGTGTGCGAGCCGTCACCATCGGCCAACCAGATTTCTTCTTCGGTGCCATCGCCCCGCACGTAGGCGAGGAGCTTGCCCGTCGGCGAAAGCGAGGCGTCCTTTCCCGGCGCGATCAGCCGCGTGATCTTTCCGCTGGCGATGTCGAGCCGGTCGATGCCCGACCCGACAGGCAATGCGGAGAAGAGCACCCGCTTGGCATCGGGCGACCAGGTCGCCGCGAAGCCCTTGGCGAGGAATTTCGCCCCCATCTGCCGGAGCGACGGCTCGGCGGCGATTGGCTTGCTGACCGCGGCGGCCAACTCGGCAGGCGTCTTCGATACGGCTGCAAGCTGCTCGTCCGAAAGCGGTTTCCCGTAGACAAGCAGTTCGTCCGCGAGCCCGTAAAAGCAGTTCCCGTTGGAATAGTTGCTGAACGTCCAAACCTTGTCCCGGCCTTCGACGTTGCTGCCGATGACGGCAAGCTTGAAACTGGCGGGCAGCGCAAACTCGTCGACCTTTTCGCCGTCGGAATAGACGACGACTTTGCCTCGAGAAAGATCAACCGAGCAGGCAATGGTTTTCCATTTTCCTTCGACGAGCGCGACCTTCTCCACGTCATGTACAAAGGCCTGATTGTTGAGCGTAATGGTCAATCCCCCGGCTGCCGATCGCTGGATGCCGAACCAGCGATAGGCTATCCCACCCATCAGGATGTTCGTTTTTCCCGAACCGAACGACTCAGGCCGAAAGCGCACCGCGACGCTGAACCGCGAGTAGTCGAGGGCCGGTGTTGTGCCCGCTGCGTGATAACCGTCGGGCGAGTTGCCTTCGTAAATTCCATTCAGGTACAGCGAGTTGTCAATGAATTCCGTGTTGCGAAGCGCGAAGGGCGGGCCGCCTTGGTCGTCGTTGGCGTTGCCGTCAAAGCGGAACCGAACCAACAGCCCGTCGTTTGCTTTATCGCCGAACGACAGCGAGGGCAGCGCAGCCAGCGCTGCTGCGAGCATCGCGATGGAACGAAGATGGCCCTGACGAATCCACAAAAGTCCTTGACGACTCATAGAAACCTCCGGGACGAGCAAGAAGTGACGGCCAGCCCGATGGCAGATAGGATACAGCGCCAAGAACTCTCGGTAAAAGCAGGGCGACTATTTTGCCGCGCAGCAATGACGGCCTATTGACGATGGCGCAATGCCGGTGTCTCGTCACCCTTTTTCATCGAGCCGCTGCCGAATGCCATCGTACAGTCGCTCGGCGGAGTCGATGAGAAATCCGCAGTCGCCGCCGCACTGCACCCATTGCACTCCCTGCCGCGCGGCGCGCAGAGCGTGTTCGATATTGGGCGCCATGCCGATTCCCACATACCGGCCTGCCGCGCGCGACCGTGAGGCAATCGATCCGACGGCCTCGACCACCTGGGGATGGTCGAGCTGGCCGAGCATCCCCAAAGAGCCCGACAGGTCGTTGGGTCCAATGACGATCGAGTCGAAGCCGGGGATGTCGAGGATTGCGTCGAGACTGTGATAGGCGTCGGCCGTCTCGATCTGGATGGCGAGAAAGACGCGGCGATTTGCCTCGGCGAGATAGGCCTGCGGATTCTCACGGCCGTAATTGTTGCTGCGGCGGGGCCCGAAGCCGCGCGTCCCCATCGGCGGATAGCGGCAAGCCGAGACGACGCTGCGAACTTCGGCCACGGAGCGCACCTGCGGCACGATGATGCCGTCGGCCCCCACGTCGAGGACGCGTTTGATCCAAGCTACGTCGGAGCACGGCACACGCACGAGCGCGGGAGCGCCGCCGGCGCGCGCGGCGATGAGGTGCGAGGTCACCGATTCCA
Source organism: Pirellulales bacterium (assembly GCA_035550375.1). GTDB lineage: Bacteria > Planctomycetota > Planctomycetia > Pirellulales > JAICIG01 > DASSFG01. The sequence continues at coordinate 36,779 of DASZPH010000040.1, forward strand.
GGCTGGTCGGATTGTGTTCCAGGTCGATCCAGAAAAAGTCGACGCTAGGAGCGAGCGCTTCGGTGACGACCGGATCGCTGAGCGTGATCGATGGTCCCAGGCAGAGTTTGCCCGAGTCGAGCCGCTGGCGGAAGAGGTCAAGGTGGTTCATGGGGAGCGACATGGCGGGACTCGTGAGGGTGCGTCGGGTGAGGACAGGTGGGGGAAGGCCAGCCGCCAGAATAGCCGCCGCGCATGCCCGTTCGCAAGCGCGCGGCCTGTGTCATGTGCACCGCGGGCTGCTTGACCCTGTCTCGGCCGCCGTCTAGGGTAGGCGTCACGCGTCCAGACGAAGGTGAACGATGAAAGCGATCCGCCATGTGTTTGCCGGCCTCCTCGTCGCTTGCGCCGTCCCGGTGAGTCGCGCGGAAGAGGCCAAGATCGTTGACCTCTCGCTGCTGATCGCCGAGGACCTGCCGTGCAACTGGCCGGCCGGCTGGCCGCCGTTTGTACTCAGCCCGCACAGGCGGATCGGCCCGCTTAGCCCGTTCAACAGCGACACGCTGTTCATCGACGGCAACTGCGGCACCCAGATGGACGTGCCGCCGCACTCGGTGCCGCACCCCGACACCAACCTGCCTAACGCCAACCCATACGGCCGCGTTTACACCGATAAGGCGCCGGCCTGGCAGTTCGGCGGCGAAGCGTGCGTGATCGATTGCGAAGACGCGGTCGAGTCGGCGCCCAAGGGCCACAGCGAGCTGATCAAAAAGGAGCGAGTCATCGCCTGGGAGCGCGAGCACCGGCCGCTGGGGCCAGGGGACGTGGTCCTTTTTCGCAGCGGTTACACCGACAGGTTTTACCGGCCGCTGCCCGAAGGAAGGCGCTTTCTCGCCGAGCCGCTGGAAGGAAAAACGCCGGCCTGGCCCGACCCCGATCCTGAGTGCATGGAGTATCTGGCGAGCCGCAAGGTGATGACGCTCGGCACCGACAGCGCCAGCATGGGGCCGATTCCCGACTTGGCCGAACCGACCCATTTCGCGGGGCTCCAATATGGCATGATCTGGACCGAGAGCGCCACCGGGCTGGCACATCTGCCGGCGACCGGCGCCTTCTATTGTATGCTGCCCCTGAAACATGCCGATGGTCTGTACACCGAATGCCGAGCCATCGGCGTCATCAGCCAACCGCTGGCGGGTCGGCTGATTGAGTCGGCCCGCAACAAGCGGGTGGCCGACCTGTCGGTCACGCTTGCCACCGGTTTTCCGGTAACCTGGCCCGGCGCAGGCGTCGGCAATCACCGTCAGCCGTACCTGAAAGTGCCGCTTTTCTACGCCGCCAATCTGGCCACGTTCCACGTCAGCCATATCTTCGACTCGCAAGCGGGAACGCACCTCGTGCCACCCGCCTACGCTCTGCCGCCCGACGGCTTCGACAACCATTCTTATTCGGCTGAAGCTCGCGATTGGCTGGCCGACTACGAAAAGACCTACGGTCCGCGCGGCACAAGCGACGTGACGACGGAAAAGGTGCCGCTTGCCTTGACCTGTGGTCCGGCGCGTGTCATCGACGTGCGGCCGCTGATCGGCGCAACCGACAAATCAGATTGGCCGTCCTCGCCCGAAGTCACGGTGGCCCACATCCAACGCGATGAAGAGCAGCACGGCGATCTGAAGCCGGGCCAGGTGGTGTTGTTCCGCAGCGATTACACCGACAACCACTTTAAGTCGTTGCCGGAAGGCGAGGCTTTCATGAGCGATCCGCTCAACGGCAAGCGGGAAGGTTGGCCGGCCCTCGGCCCCGACGCGATCATGTACCTGGCGAAGAAGGGGATTCGTTGCCTGGGGACCGACGCGCCCACGTTGGGCGGAGTTGAACCGCGGCGCGCCTGCATGACCTATTGGGCGCTTGGCAGCAAGGGGATGGTGGCGGTCGAGTTTCTAACTGGACTCGGCAAACTCCCCGGCACGCCGTATTTTATCTTTGCGCCGCTGAAGATCAGCGGTTGTCATGGCGGTCCGGGACGAGCCATTGCTCTTTGGTAAAGCAGCCCCGGAACTTCGTGACGGGGATTTCGTGACGGGGATGCGGCCGCAACGGAACGTTGACGCGGCCGCCTTGGGAGCGCGAACCTGCGACCGACTTCGACGCTCCTACCATCACCCGCGAATCGTTCTATTTGTTCGAGAATTGTTAGCTGACGGTGACAGCGTGCTGCAACGGACGGAGAGCTGGTGGCGACGACCGGGCGGGATGAAGGAAACCCTCTCCGTCGCCTTGCCGCTTATCGCCACGACCGTCTCGTGGACGATTATGATCTTCACCGACCGGGTCTTTTTGGCCTGGTATTCGCCAGAGGCGGTCGCCGCGGCGCTGCCGGCCGGCAACCTGGCCTTCACGCTTATTTGCTTCCCCTTGGGCGTGGCCTCCTACGTCAATACGTTTGTGGCCCAGTATCACGGGGCAGGCCGGCCGCAGCGCATCGGCCCGGCTGTCTGGCAGGGGCTCTTCATCGGGCTGGTGGCCGCGCCTCTTCTGATTGCCACGATCCCTGCGGCGCCCTGGATGGTGGCCGCTATGGGGCACGATCCGGAAGTGGCGCGCTATGAACTGGAATACTACCAGGCGGTTTGCTGGGGCGAGTCGATGCTGGTGAGCGTGGCGGCCCTGTCGGCGTTCTTCACCGGCCGCGGCCGCACGCGCACCGTGATGGTCGTCGACTCCAGCGCCGCGGCGTTGAACGTGCTGCTCGACTACCTGTGGATCTTCGGGCACGCCGGTTTTCCGGCAATGGGTCCCGCCGGTGCAGCCTGGGCCACCTCCGTCGCCACCTGGCTGCGGCTGGTCGCCTACCTCGCTCTTTGGTGGCGGCCGCACCTGCGGCACACCTACTGCACCCTCTCCGGCTGGCGATTTGATCGCCGGCTGTTCGGCCGCCTGGTCTGGTTCGGCTTTCCCAACGGCACCCAGTATCTGTTCGAGATGGGGGCGTTCAGCCTGTTTCTGATCCTCGTCGGGCAGATGGGCAAACGCGAGCTGGCCGCCTCCAACCTGTCGTTCAATCTCAATTCGTTCGCCTTCATGCCGGTTTTCGGAATCGGTCTGGCCGCCAGCACCCTCGTCGGACAGCACCTGGGCGAGAACCGGCCCAAACTGGCCGAACGCTCTACCTGGTCGGCCTTTGCCCTGGGGGTTGGGCTGATGGCCGTTGTCGCCAGCCTCTATTTGTTGGCGCCGGACTGGCTGCTCTACGCCTACAGCGCCAACACCGACGGCCATGAGTTCGCCGAGCTGCAAGACCTGGCGGCCGTCTTGCTTCGGTTCGTGGCCTTCTATTGTCTGTTCGACGCCATGAACGTGATTTTCTCGGGCGCGCTGAAAGGGGCCGGCGATACGGGTTTTGTCCTGGTGACGACGCTCGCGCTGGCGCTCATGGTGGCCGCGGCGACCTGGCTGGGCGTAAAATGGTTCGACCTCGGGCTCTACTGGTGCTGGATCGTGGTCAGCGCCTGGGTCTGCCTGCTGGGCGTGGTATTCGTGCTACGGTTTCTCTACGGACCGTGGCGCGGCATGCGCGTGATCGAGAAGGTCGACGAACCGGCGGTGGCGCCCTAGCCGAGCCCCTAACCTTTCCTTGGATCCCTGTCGGCGGGCTGCCTGCGCCTTATAATGATCGGTCATCGAAACCATGATCGACTCATGAAATCGCTCACCGCCCATTTCCTCATCGCCTCGAACGAGCTTGTCGATCCGAATTTCTTCCGCACGGTCGTGTTCCTCTTTCGCCACAACGAAGAAGGGGCCGCGGGAGTCGTGATCAACCGCCGTATGACGGCCACCGTACAGCAGATCTGGGAGCAGGTCAGCGAGAGCGCCTGCGACTGCGATGCGCCCCTGCACATGGGAGGGCCGGTCGAAGGACCGTTGATGGCGCTGCACTCCGACGAAGCGCTTTCGGAAATGACCGTCCTGCCGGATGTTTACGTGAGCACCGGCCGCGAAATGCTGGAGAAGCTGGTAGAAAAGAACGAGCAGCCGCTGCGGTTCTTCGTGGGATATGCCGGCTGGGGGAGCGGTCAGCTCGAGCGCGAGCTGCGCGAAGGCTCATGGCTGGTGGCGCCGGCCAGCCCCGAACAAGTGTTCGGCGCCATCGAGAGCCTGTGGGAAGAGCTCACCAAGTCGGTGATGTCGGGCGTTTTTCTCTCGGCCTTGAAGATCAAGCACGTCCCGCCCGATCCCTCGCTGAATTGATGCTTGCCGACTTTCGCTCTGCGAAAGGGCGAGTGTTGGCGAAGTGAACACCGACAATGCGTCGAGCATCCGTCCCGCGTCACGGAGTGCCGGGGCTACTTTACCGCATTTGAAACGTCGCAATCTCCAGATGGATGAGCCGCTCGACGACTTCGGCGGGCGTTTGCGGCCGGCGCAGCGGTTCCTTGGCCAGCATCTGGTGTACCAACCGGGCCACCTCGGCGGGCAGGATCGGGTTCAGCAACCGCAACGGGCGAGGCTCCGCCTGGCGATGCATATCGGCGAGCTGCTCCAGGCTGGGCGCCTGAAAAGGGGGCCGGCCGCCAAGCGTTTCGTAGAGCGTGGCGCCCAGGCTATAGATATCGCTGCGGATATCGGGGCGCAGGGCGGAAGTGAGCATCTCGGGTGCGATGTACTGCATCGTGCCGGTCACGCAACGGTCGACGATGCTCGTGGCGTCGGCCGGCTGCCGCGCAAAGCCCAAATCGAGGAGCGTGGCGTGACCGTCGGGCGAGATGAGAATATTGCTCGGCTTGACGTCGGCGTGCATCCAGCCGGCCTGGTGCAGGGCGTCGAGCGCTTCGGCGGTCTGCCGGGCAAACCACAAAGCGGCCGGCACGCTCGGCCGATCACCGCCCGCGATGCGTGCTGACAGCGACGGGCCGTCGAGGAAAGGCATCACCAGAAAGTAGGGCGCCGCCCCGACGTGGGCGGAGAGCACCGAAACCAGGTGCGGGTGCGAAATCTTGCGTCCCACGACCGCCTCGCGTCGCATGACCTCGATCGCGGCGGGGTTGTGAAGCCAGCGATCCCTGAGGATCTTTACCGCGTAATCGGCCGGCCGATCCGCGGTGTGCGAAGCGGGCCGGGCCGCGTAAACCCGGCATAGCTGTCCTTCGCCGATCGGCCGCAGAAGCTGCCACGGGCCGACGCGCGACGACTCGGCAGACGGCTGCGCGACGGGCGCCGGAATTGAGGCCGTCAGTGCCATGAAGTGTCGATCAGAGGAAGTGGCTCTTTCGGTTAGATCGACCTTGAGGGACCACAAGTTGACTTGAAGGCTATCCCGGATTGGTTGGTGGACACACCAACCCGATGCGTAAACGAGGGGCCCCAAACGGTTTAACTCGCTTATGTTTCGCCAGCTACACTCCTTTTCTCCGTTTTACTCACTGGCGTTGCTCCGCCAGGCGGCAGCGGCGATCATGACGGATCTCAGCAGGCCGCTGGTAGCCTCTGCGCCACAACCCTCCTTTACCGGCAAACGATTTATGGCTCGGAAACGAAGCAATCGGATGGCGTGGCCGTTTTGTCTCACTTGGCTTGCGAGCCTTGTGTTCGCGTGCGCCATCTCAGGCCCGCTCGTGGCCCAGGCAGATCCTTTGGATCAGGTTCCCTCCCTTGGCGGTTCTGCCTTCGCCGGCGAGCCGTCGGTGGCCGTGTCGGCAGAATTCACGGTGGACGCGGAAACCCGCAACGGTCAACTGGCCATCACGGCCACGGTCGCACCCGGAAGTCACATCTATTCGATTACCCAAGAGCCGCGCGGACCGACCCCGAGCGAGATCCGCCTCGACTCAAGCGAAGAATTCACATTGCTCGGCGATTTCAAACCGACGACGGCGCCAAGATCGCGCATTGGCACGACTTTCTTCAAGCACCTCAGGCTCGAAGAGCATGAGGGAACGGTCACCTGGATTGCGCCGATCGCAGCGGGGGCAGGCGTCGACGTTGCAGAGATGACCATCACGGGCGAACTTTATGCCCAGAGTTGCACCGCAAAGAACTGCTTGCCGGCTCGCCTCTATCCGTTTGAAGCCGAGTTTGTGGCGAAGCTGTCGACCGCCCAAGCGGAGCGAACCGAGGCCGCCGTCCAAGCGGACGACAGTTTCCTTTCCGAGGCATTCACGCCCGAGCTTGCATCGAGCAGCAAGCGTTCGCTGGCGTTCATGATCGGATCTGCCTTTCTCGGGGGGCTGATCCTGAACCTCATGCCCTGCGTGCTGCCGGTTATCGGACTGAAGATTCTTTCCTTCGTCGAGCAGGGTGGGCACGACCGGCGCCGGGCGTTTCTGCTGAATCTCTGGTATTCGCTCGGCATCCTGACGGTCTTTCTTTCGCTGGCCACCCTCCCGGTCGCCTCCTGGCTGATGTTCGGGAAGCGGTTCGGCTGGGGGCAGCAGTTTACGTCGCTCCCCTTCACGATCTCGATGGCCTGCGTTGTCTTCGTAATGGCCCTCAGCTTCCTTGGTGTCTGGGAAATCCCCGTGCCAGGGTTCGCCGCGGGCCGCAAGGCAAATGAACTGACGGCGCGAGAGGGGCGGATGGGAGCGTTTCTCAAAGGCGTTCTGACGACCGTTCTGGCGACGCCCTGCAGCGGGCCGTTTCTCGGCGTGGTGCTAGCATTTGCCGTGGCCGAGCCGCCTCACGTCACCTACACGCTGTTTGTTTCCATCGGCCTGGGCATGGCCAGCCCATACCTGTTGATGGGGCTCTTTCCAAGCGCGCTTGGCCCCGTGCTGAAGTTCCTCAAGCCCGGCGCATGGATGGAAACCTTGAAAGAGTTGATGGGGTTCGTGCTGCTGGGAACGGTCGTCTGGCTCTTCCGGAGCGTCGAAGCGAGTTTCTTTGTTCCGACGTTTGCATTCTTGATCGGACTGTGGCTCGCTTTCTGGTACGTCGGCCGCACGCCGCACTTCGCGGAGCTGCCACAAAAACTCCGAGCCTGGAGCATCGGAAGCATCGTCGTGGCGGGGTCCGGCTATCTGTCGTTTGCTCTCTTGGCGCCGCACGCCGAACTGATCGACTGGCGGCCGTTTTCGCTGCAATCCCTCAGCGAGAACGTATCCGAGGGAAAGACCGTCCTGCTAGACTTCACGGCGAACTGGTGCGCGACCTGCCAGGTCAACGAGGCGCTTGCCCTCAACACGCGGGAGGTACACACCCTCGTCGAGGAACTCGACGTCGTTGCCTTGCGTGCAGATTGGACGCGACCGTCCGCTGAGATCGAAACGGCGCTGCAAAAAGTGGGCGCCGACTCGATTCCCTTGTACATCGTTTTCCCTGGCGATCGCCAGCAGAAGCCGATCGTCCTTCGCGATCTGGTCACGAAGGGACAAATCGCCGAAGCGCTGCGCAAGGCGGGGCCTTCGCAAGAGAAACAACGTCCGACCTCGCCCCAGCTTTAGCTCTGACAACGAGAGCCGGCAAAAGACCGCGCTGCTCAAAATGCGGCCCGATATACGTCTTCGACGTCCGCAACCGTCGGCACGCGCGGATTGACGCGCAGGATTCGCTTGATGCCGAACGCTTTTTCGGCAAAGAGGGGGAGCTGCTGGGGAGTGACTCCCAGGTCGCGCAAGCGGGCCGGAATGCCGATCTCTGCCTTGAGCCGCTCGACCGCGGTAACCGCCCGTTCGGCGGCTTGCTCGCGGCTGAGCCCCGTTGTCTCCTCGCCCAGCAGTTGGGCGATCCGGGCGAACTGGTCGACGCGGGCCGGCAGGTTGTAGCGCATCACAAACGGCAGCAGGAGGCCGTTGCCGGCGCCGTGCGAACAGTGGACCGCGCCGCCGACCGGATACTCCATCGCGTGAACCAGCGCCACGCCGACGTTGGAAAACGCCAGGCCCGCGGTCGTGGCTGCCAGCGACATCCCCTCGCGGGCCTCGAGGTTGCCGGGCTCGCGCACGGCGGCCGCCAGGTGCTGGCCGATGAGCCCGATCGCTTTTTCGGCGAGACAGTCGCCGAGCGGATGCCGGCCCTGATAGACCGACCGCTCGCCCTCGGGCAGCGGAAATTCTTCGTTATCGACGGCGGTGTAGGCTTCCACGGCGTGCGTCAGGGCGTCGATGCCGCTGTCGGCCGTGACCTTCGCCGGGCAACTCACCGTGAGCATCGGGTCGACGATCGCCGCCTTCGGCCGCATGTGGTTGCTGAGGACGCCCACCTTGATCTGGTTGGCGGCGTCGGTCAGAACCGAGGCGGCGGTGACTTCGCTCCCCGTGCCCGATGTGGTGGGAACGCACATCAAGGGGAGGATCGGCCCGGGAACGCGGTCTTCGCCCACGTAGTCGCGCACGCCGCCGCCGTGGGCCACCAGGGCGGCCACGATCTTGGCCAGGTCCATATTGCTGCCTCCGCCGAGCCCGACCAGGCCGTCCGGGCCGAAACGCCGCGCGGCGGCCGCGCATTGCTCCGCCAGATCGAGCGACGGTTCGGGTTGGCCGCCGTCGAACGTTTCGACGGCGATGCCCGCCGACTCCAGCGGATCGCGTACCGCCCGGTCCAAGCCTGCCGCGACGAGCCGCCCGTCGGTCACGATCAGCACGCGACGCAGCTTGAGTCGTTGGGCGAGTTCGCCCGTCTGTTTGACGGCGCCGCGGCCAAAGACGATTTGCCCGGCCGAGTGAAAAGTCCAAGTGGTGCGCATGATTGTGGTTGATTGTGGGACGACCTTCGCAGGTCGCCTGAGTTAGGTCAGGATCTCGTGGATGACGCGTCCGCTGACGTCGGTCAGCCGTTCTTCGCGGCCGTTGTGGAAGATGGTGAGCCGTTCGTGATCTAAGCCAAGCAGGTGCAAGATCGTGGCGTGCAGATCGTGGACGTGAACCTTGTTCTCTTCGGCTCGCAGGCCGAGCGGATCGGTCGCCCCGTAGGCCGTTCCGCCGCGCACGCCGCCGCCGGCCAGCCACATGCTGTAGCCCCAAGGGCTATGGTCGCGGCCCGTGCCCGACTCGCTCATCGGCATCCGGCCGAATTCGCCCCCCCAGATCACGAGTGTTTCCTGCCACAGGCCGCGCCGCTTCAGGTCGGTAAGCAGGCCGGCGATCGGCTTGTCGGTCTTCAGGCACATTTCGCCGTGGTTCTTGGGCACGTCGTTATGTGCGTCCCAGCCGTTGAGATCGCCGGCATAGAGCTGCACGAAACGCACGCCCCGCTCGATGAGCCGCCGGGCCAGCAGGCAGCGGGTGCCGAATTCGTCGGTGTGCGGCTCGCCGATGCCGTACAACCGCCGCGTCTCGGCCGTTTCGCGCGAGAGGTCGACCAGATCGGGAGCGGCCGTCTGCATACGGTAGGCCAGCTCATAAGACTTGATGCGTGCCGAAAGCTCGTCGTCGAACTGGCGATCGGCCAGGTGCTCGGCATTTCTTGCGCGGATGAAGTCGAGGATCGCGGCTTGGCGTTGGGGAGAGACTTCGGCGGGCGGCCGCAGGTTCAAAATCGGGTTGGGGCCGGCGCGCAATTGCGTTCCTTGATGGGCCGCCGGCAAGAACCCGTTGCCCCACGCGGGCGGCCCCCCCTTGATGCCGCCACCCGGATCGGGCATCACCACGAAGGCCGGCATGTCGTGATTTTCGCTTCCCAGACCGTAGCTGACCCAACTTCCCAGGCTCGGTTTGCCCATCAGCACGGTGCCCGTGTTCATCTGGTAAACCGACTGCGGATGGTTGACGCTGTCGCCGTGGCAGCTTCGCAGCACGCAGAGATCGTCGGCCAGGCGAGAGATTTCGGGCAAAAACTCGCTGATTTCCAGCCCCGACTTTCCGTGGGGGCGGAAGGGCCGCACGCAGCCGAGCAACGGATTCGTGGCCACCTTGCGGCGCGTCATCACCATGCCGTAGCTGTCCGGCAGCGGCTGGCCGGCATGCCGCGTGAGCTCGGGTTTTGGATCGAAAAGGTCGACGTGGCTCGGGCCGCCGTGCATAAAGAGAAAGATCACCCGCCTGGCCCGCGGTGCAAAGTGCGGCTCCAGCGAGGTCGAGGCCGATGCGCCGGTCGCTCGGCGGTCGTCCCAGAGCAGGGCCGACAAAGCGAGCGCTCCCAATCCGCAGCCCGACTGGCGGAGAAACTCACGGCGTGAGGCGGGGCGTGGCAGTTCAATCATGGGCGATCTCGCAATGCCACCTACGTTTACCGCGCCGCCGAAGCGGTTGTCAAACGATGACACACAGGGACTGGACGGCCTAGGAAGGCCACCCTCCGACGCCGAGCAAGTGACGTCGCAAGGCCGCTTCGTCCACCGCCACGCCGAGGCCGGGGCTGTGCGGAACGGCGATCTGGTCATTTGTGACCGAGAGCGGCTGGACGAGGATGCTCGTCGAGAGATACTGGGGCCCGTTGAGCGCGGCGGGGACGGAGAGCCGGCAAGCTCCAAACAGGGCCAGCGACGCGGCAAGCGACAAATCCGGATCGGTCAAACCGCTGGCGTAAAAAAGCAGCCCCTCGCGCTCGATCACCTCGACGACTTGCAAACTCTCGCTCAGACCGCCGCAGCGGGCCACCTTCATCGCCACCCCGTCGAGCAAGCCAAGCTGGACGAACTCTTCCAACTCGACGTGCGAGACGATCCCCTCGTCCATCAAAATGGGCAAACATCCCTGCCGTTTCAGGCGGGCGTAACTGCCGAGGCGGTTGGCCGGCAGCGGTTGTTCGAGAGCGGCGATGCCGAGATCGGCCAGGCGGGGTGCGATCTGCGCGGCGGTTGGCTCGTCGTAACCGCCGTTGGCGTCGACCCAGAGGTGGGCGTCGGGCGCAAGCTGTCGAAGCCGCCGGCAATAATCCAGGTCGATGGCAGGATCGGGCGCCACCTTGAGGTTGAAGTGCCGGTAACCGCGTGAATGCGCTTCAGCGACCGATTCCTCCAGTTCGGCGGGCGAGCGCGGATTGAGCGTCCAGCTCAACGTCAGCGTGTCGCAACCGTGACGGCTCCAGCGCTCGGCCGGCGATTGACCGAGCAACTTGCCGGTAAGATCGAACAAGGCCAGCTCCACGCCCGCCTTGCAGATAGGTTGGCCGGTCGAAAAGCCCGCGGCGATGACGCGATTCATCTGCCGCCAGAGCCCGTCGAGGTCGAGCGGGTCACGGCCGATCAGTTCCGGCGCGAGATAAAGACGGGTCGTCGACTCAACCGTCTCCAGCGTTTCGTAGCTCCATCGCGGCGAAGGGACGCTTTGGCCCCAGCCGACCGTGCCGTCGTCGGCCGTGATCTTGATGACAACGCTCGGCCGGCCCGGGGGGCGGTTCGCGGTACCTTCAAAAAACTTGAAGTGTCCGACCACCGGATAGTTGACGGCGAACGTCTCGACGTGGGTGATCGTGGCCATCGTTGCAGTCCTGGCGGCACCCTTGTTTCGGCAGCCAACGGCGCCCGCGGGCGCAGAACCCAAAGCGATTTCCGTCGGCTTCGCGGGCGCCGTTGGCTACCAGTTAACAACAGGGTCGCACATCTACACTCCAGCCCTCGCGTCGGAGTATCGTTTCAGATCCTTCAAAACTGCCCGCTGCGCGACTCAAAGTGCGTGGGTTTATTCAGCGTGCGGCCGCCTCGGCCGATCCAGGCGGCAACCCACTCGATCAGTCGGTCGGTGCTAACCGTGGGCCGGCCGAGACGGGTGACGGCCTGCGAGGCGTCGCTCAACAGGGCGGTCGGCGCTTCGCTGCCGACAAATTGCACCGGCTTGCCGAGCAGTTGCCCCAGCCGCTGGCAGACCGAGCGCACTGAGAGCACCTCCAGGCCGGTGACGTTGACCACCCAGGGCGGGGTCGAGACGTGGTCCAACGCGGCCAGCGCCACGGCGTTGGCGTCGCCCTGCCAGATCGTGTTGAAATGGCCCATCGCCAGATCGACCGGTTGACCACGCGCGATCTGCTGGGCCAGGTCGACCAGCACGCCGTAGCGGAGATCGCAGGCGTAGTTGAGCCGGATGATCGCCGTCGGAACGGCCAGCGAACGGCTAAAGAACTCGAACAGACGCTCGCGGCCCAGGCAGCTCATCCCATATTCGCCCACCGGTTGAGGCAGGTCGGTCTCGCACGAGCCGCGGCCGAAGGCTGGCGACAGCGCGTAGACGTTGCCGGTCGAAAACACGACCATCCGGCTCCCGCGGTATCGGCGGCAGACCACGGTGGGCAGCCAGGCGTTCATGGCCCAAGTGGTCGGCTCGTCGCCGGTCGAGCCGAACTTGCGGCTGACCATATAGACGATGTTCGCCGCGTCCGGAAGCCGCTCGATCTGCTCTTCGTCGAGCAGATCGCAAGCGATGGTCTCGATGCCGTGCAATTCGAGTTCTTCGCGTCCGCCGTCGGCGAACCGCGCCGCCCCGAAAACCTGCCGCCGCGAGCCGGCCAGATCGCTGGCGCGCTTGGCCATGCGTGCCAGGCTTTTTCCCATCTTGCCCGACGCTCCCAAGACGAGGATGTCGCCTGCAAGCCGCCTAAACATCTCGACCAACGGCTGTGTCGGGCGGCTGAGAAGCTCTTCGAGCTGGGCTTCGGTTTCAATCGAGGCGGGTAAGTCGTTCGCGGGCATGTCAGCACATTCTCTTTCGCGGGGTACAGAGAAGCAATCCGCCGGATGCAAGATCGTGCCGTATGATTGGCCGTATCACTTTGCCGGCTTGGCAGCCGGAATCGGTGGGCAACCGGCCTTTTCCCAGGTATCGATGGCCTGATGAAAGAAAGCGGTTTGCGCCCGTTCTCGGTTGTCGCAGCCCGCTGGGACCAAACCGGTTTGATGCCAGGCAAGCGAGTTGAAATCATTGTCGATGACAATTCCGGGATGAGCTTGGCGGAGTGTCTGCAACGCGCGGATGCTCTTGCCGAGATCTCCCGGCCCCACATGGGGCATCATTTCCCACGCTCCGTCCGGCCCGTTAGGCTGTCGGTAGTCGAGCTGAACATGCAGCTTCCTGAGGTGTTCAAGCCGGGCCAACGACTCCAACTCCGTCGACGAGAGGAGGTCGCTGGTGAGCGACAACTCCTCGATCGAATTGAGTGATGCCAACTGGGCGAACCCGTCTTCGCTTAGCGCGGCTACCGATAGCCGTAGCGACTTCAAACGAGGCAGGCGCGCGAGGTAACGAAGGTCGTCGTCGACAAGGTCGCCAACGCCCGTCCCGCCGGAGTCCGCCTCGAACGCCTCCAGGTTTGGCAGCGGCGGCAAACCCGAAAGCAAGGGAGGATCGCTGTAGTGCTCGCCCTCGACATCCATGAGGCTGAGCGATTTCAGCCTCGTCAAACCATCCAGCTCGGCCAGGCTCTCGGTGCGGAGTGTCATGTCTTCCAGGCGCAGTCGCTCGAGCGACGTTGCTTTTCCCACGGCCATCAGGCATTCCTGGCACATCTGCACATACCAATCATCGTCGGAAACCGCGTCTTCGTAGTCGACGCCTCTGGGGGAAACGACCAGAGCGCGCAACTCGCTCATGCCCCCCAGCGACTCACCTAACGCCGCGCACGCGCCGGGACGCACGCATTGACTATCAATGCTCAACATCCGCAACTGGCGAAACTCCCGCAGGGCACGGGCCAGCTCGGGAGTCAAATCCTGGACATGCAGAAAGAGGTATTGCAAGGCGGGCAATCGCGATAACCGGCGGAGAAGCTCGCTCGTCGCTTCGTCGTCTTGCTCGTCGTCCTCGTCCGAGATCGAGGGCACGCTCGCGGCCACGAGGTGCCGGCGGTAGCGGTCGGCGCCGATGAGGTCCAGCCATTTGGGTCCCCAGCGCTCGAGCCACGCCTCTCCGCCTGCCGCCTTGATAGCATCGATGAGCGTGTCTTCGGTGTCGGCCCGCTGACGGGCCCAGGCGATCCAGCCGCACAACGCGGCCGCCAGGGTTACGGTGGCCAGCATGCCGCGCAGGCTAAATCGAAACCGCGGCCGATAGCGGCGCAACGCCCACTCACAGGCGGCGGCCGGTGCCGCCAGCAGGATCAGCCACATCGCCACGTCGCACGCCAGTCGGCCGGGGCTGTAGCGCCAGCCGACGGTCAACACCCCGTAGCCTCCATAGAGCACATACTGTTTCCATAGCAACGGCCAGCCACTCGACACCGCAAACAGCACTGGCGACTGAATCGGTTGGGGATCCAGGGGCTTGCGGACGTCGAACGTCAAGTCGGCCTCGGTAAGAACCTGCGGTGCTCCGCGCGGGTGAACTTCGTCGGTGAGGTTGGCCAGCACGAGTAGTGCGCCGATCAGCAGCAGCGCCAGAAGCGTCACTACTGGCGGGCGATAGCGTGAAAAGGCCGGCAGTTTGCGCATCGAAATAAGCTCGCTGAAGGCTCATTCTACTGCGCCGTGCCGGGCAGCGCCGGGCGAACACATGCAAGGTATGCGGCGGGATGAAAGAAATTGATCACCATAGTGCTTGCAATCTTCCATCATTGTGGCAATAATATGCCAATAACTATCAGTGCGGTGGAATTTTGTGCTCGCGGATGAGCGGCGAACTCGACTTCTTGAGCTGGTGCGGACCCAAGGGTTCGCCGCCCTGCCCGATCTGGCGAAGGCGCTCAAGGTCTCGGAGTCGACGGTGCGCCGCGACGTGGAACAGCTCGAAGACGCCGGCTCGGCCAAGCGAACGCACGGCGGAGTGCTGTACACGGGGCTCTCGCCCAAGCTGCCGCACTTCGACGAGCGGCAGCCGGCGCAGTGGGACAAGAAGCGGGCGATCGCCGCGCGAGCGGCGGAACTGATCGAAAACGGCGACACCGTCCTTTTAGATGGAGGAACGACAACTTACGAAGTGGCCCGGCTGCTTGTCGGCCGCCCGCTGCAAGTCGTGACCAACTCGCTGCCGGTGGCCAACCTGTTCGCGGCTGTCGCGAACACCGATTTGGTGGTGGTCGGCGGTTACCTCTACCCGCGGACGGGCGTGTCGCTAGGACCCTACGCCAACGAGATGCTGGCGACGCTAAACGTGGGGAAGACGGTGCTGAGCGTGTCGGGGATCAACGACCGGGGCTGTTTTAACAACAACCTGCTGCTGGTCGAAACCGAGCGGGCCATGATGCAGGCGGCCGAGGAAGTGATCGTGGTTGCAGACAGCACGAAGTTCGGCCATCAAAGTCTGGCCCACTTGTGCGCCCTGGAAGAAATCAACCGCTTCATCGTCGACAACGAAATCAGTGAAGACTGGCGGAGCAAGATTCTCGCGGCCGGCGTGGATCTTCTCGTCGCCGGAACAACCGACAACACCTAGGCTCCCTCTCCCACAGGGAGAGGGCTGGGGTGAGGGGGGCTGGAAGTACGTTGGGGTTGTTTCTCGCGCGAGCGGGGAGCAATCGCAGGCCGCAGTGCAATCGTTTCGGAGAGATACACCCTCTCCCCAAGGGAGAGGGGACCGAAAGGAACATCCAAGAACAATGACCACCAGCACGCTTGATCGCCAGACCATCGAACAGATCGTGCGCCAGATCGTCCTGGAGCGCGCCGCCGCGGCGAGCGAGCCCAAGCTGGTGGTGAGCATCTCGGCGCGTCACCTGCACCTGACCGACGAGCACGTCGAGACGCTCTTCGGCCCCGGCCATACGCTGACGCCGATGAAGAACCTGTATCAGGACGGCTTTTATGCCGCCGAAGAGACCGTGATGGTCGTTGGGCCGAAGCGCCGAATGCTGCCCTCGGTGCGCGTGCTTGGCCCGACTCGTCCGCACAGCCAGGTGGAACTCGCTTTCACCGACGGCATTTCGCTGGGCATCGATTTGCCGGTGCGCCCCAGCGGCAAGGTCGCGGGCACGCCGGGCTGCGTGCTCGTGGGACCGAAAGGGGTGGTCGAACTGAAAGAAGGGGTGATCCGCGCCGAGCGGCACGTCCACATGAACCTGGACCATGCCCGACACTACGGCGTGAAGAATGGCGACCGCATGAGCCTGCGAATCGACTCGTCGTGCTCGGTCGTCCTTCGTGACCTGCTCGTGCGTGCCGACGAGACAAGCAAGCTCGAGGTGCATCTCGACACGGACGAAGGCAACGCCGCCGACTTGGATCACGCCTGGAAGGTCGAGCTGTTGAGGCAAGAGTAAGAAGTGACGACACTCCCTCTCCCTCCGGGAGAGGGCTGGGGTGAGGGGGCTAGAAGTAAGCTGGGGCCGTTTGTCGCGAGGGGAATTGCAGACCGCAGTGCAAGCGTTGAGGAGAAGTACACCACCATCGGACGCCAACCGCCCTCACCCTAACCCTCTCCCAAAGGGAGAGGGGACTTGAAACTCCCTCTCCCTCCGGGAGAGGGCTGGGGTGAGGGGGGCTAGAAGTAAGCTGGGGCCGTTTGTCGCGAGGGGAAGGAATTGCAGACCGCAGTTACAAGCGTTGAGGACAAGTACACCGCCATAGGACGCCAACCGCCCTCACCCTCTCCCGAAGGGAGAGGGGACTAAACCAAATAAGTTTGTTTTCCCGTTTCGTTTCCGGAGTAAAAACCACATGGCAAAGCAGAAAGCAATGGAAGCGCTGGGCATGATCGAGACCAAGGGCTTTGTGTGCCTGCTCGAAGCCAGCGACGCAATGATGAAGGCCGCGAACGTCGATTTTCTCGGCTGGGACAAGGTCGGTAGCGGCCTGGTAACCGCGTTCGTCACGGGCGACGTGGCGGCCGTCAAGGCGGCAACCGATGCCGGCGCCGCCGCGGCTGGACGCATTGGCGAAGTGGTCAGCGTGCAGGTCATCCCCCGGCCTCACGACGACCTGGGCGCGGTCCTTCCCGCGGCCGTAAAAGGTGGCGATCTGGGCTAGCAACCGAATCGCCTCCAAGACCCTAAACCAACACAAAGAAACTCTCTCTAGGAACCTCCTTTAATGAACGACGCGATCGGATTACTGGAAACTAAAGGCCTGGTGGCGCTCGTCGAGGCCACCGACGCGATGGCCAAGGCGGCCAACGTGCAAATCGTGAAGAAAATCGCCATCGGCGGCGGTCTCGTGACCACGGTCGTGCGGGGCGACGTCGGCAGCGTGCGGGCGGCCGTCGAAGCCGGCGCCAGCGCGGCTCAGCAAATCGGCGAACTCGTCGCCAGCCACGTTATTCCTCGCCCGGCTGAAGGACTCGTGAAGGCGTATCTGTCGTAACGCATCCGCTTTCCAAACAAGGACGGTCTTCCAAGGTATGAAAATCCTGGTCGCCAACCTGGGCTCGACGAGCTTCAAGTATCGGCTGTTCGACATGGACGGCGAGCGGCAGCTTGCGCGCGGCGGAACGGAACGGATCGGCTCGGCCGAAAGCCGTTCTTTCGTCGAAATCGGCGGCCAGCGGCACGAAACGACGTCGGCGGTCCCGGATCATGCCGTCGCCGTCCGTCGCTGCCTGGAGCAACTGACCGATGCTGAGTACGGCTGCCTCAAGGAGGCCAAGGAAGTTGCGGCGATCGGCTTCAAGGCCGTGCACGGCGGAGTTTTCAGCGGCGTGCAGCGTGTGACGCCCGCTGTTTTGGCGGCGATGGAAGCGATGAGCGACGTGGCGCCGGCCCACAATCCGCCGTATATCGCGGCGATGCGGCTCTTGAGCGAGAAGCTGCCGGAGATTCCGCTCGTGGCCGCCTTCGAGACCGGCTTCCACGAGACGGTTCCTGACCGGCTCCGCTATTACGCCGTTCCTTACGAGTGGGCGGAAAAGCACCGCGTGAAGCGATGGGGATTTCATGGGGCCAGCCACCGCTACATCGCCGGCCGCACGGCAGAGCTGTTGGGGCGCGGCGACCTGCGGATCATCTCCTGCCATCTTGGCGGTTCGAACTCGCTGTGCGCCATTCGCAACGGCCAGAGCGTAGCCAACAGCATGGGCATGAGCCCCCAATCGGGCCTGCTGCAAAACAACCGCGTTGGCGACTTCGACCCCTTCGCCCTGCCGGTGTTAATGAAGGAAACCGGTAAGTCGCTGGCCGAAATCCTCAAGGATCTCGACTCCAAGAGCGGGCTGCTCGGCTTGAGTGGCCTGAGTGGAGATGTGCGCGACCTGGAAGAGGCGGCGGCGCAAGGCAACGCTCGGGCGCGGCTGGCGCTGGACGCGTTCGTCACCTCGATTCGGCACTGCCTCGGCGCTTACCTGGTCGAACTGGGCGGCGCCGACGTGATCGTCTTTACCGGCGGGATCGGCGAAAACTGCGTGGCCGTGAGGACGGCCGTTTGTGCCGGGCTGGACACCTTCGGCATCCAGCTCGACCCAGAGGCCAACGCGCGGGCCAAAGGCGAATGCGCCCTCGCCGCGCCGGGCAGCCGGACGCAGATTTGGGTTATCCCTACAAACGAAGAGCTCGTCGTCGCCCGCCAGGCGAAGCAGCTCATTGAGGCGGAATCGAAGTAGCCATCTATGTTCCTTGCCAAAGTAACCGGAAGTGTCGTGGCCACGCAGAAAGCCGCGACGATGACGGGGCACAAGCTGCTCATCGTCGAGCCCTACCGCGTCGACCCCGGCGGCCGCGAGCGGCTGGTCAGCACCGGACGGACGTTCGTGGCGGTCGACACCGTGGGGGCCGGGCAGGAAGAGTTTGTGCTGATCGTGCAGGGCTCGAGCGCGCGGCTTACGCCAGAGACCAAGAGCCTGCCGGTCGACGCCGCCATCATCGGTATCGTCGACACGGTTCACGTCGATCAGAAGTGCGTTTTCAACCGAGACAAAACCGACTGAGAGCCCCCTCTCCCTTTGGGAGAGGGTTAGGGTGAGGGCGGCGGAAGCGCCATCGGCGTCGATTTGAAGGCGGCGTCCCCTCACCCCTGCCCTCTCCCGGTGGGAGAGGGAGACAGCGAACCATAAACCCAAACCCTGAATCCTCATGCAAGCCACCGAAACCCTGATCCGCAGCGTCGTCGAACAAGTGCTGGCCCAGATGGGCAACGGCAAGGCGCCCGCGACTCCCGTGCGCCGCGGCTACGATGGCCGACATGGCATCTTTACGTGCGTCGACGAGGCGGTCGCCGCGGCCACCGAAGCGTTTCATAAGCTCTCGGAGCGGACGCTCGAAGAGCGCAAGCGGATCATCGACCACATTCGCCGCATCTCGATCGACCAGTGCGTCGAGCTCGGGACGATGGAGATGGAAGAAACCAAGATCGGCCGGCTGACGCACAAGATTGAGAAACTCAAGACCTTGGGCGAACGCACGCCCGGCGTCGAGTTCATGCGGAGCGAGGTCTTTAGCGGCGACCACGGTCTGGCGGTCATCGAGCACGCCCCCTTCGGCGTGATCGGAGCGATCACGCCGGTCACGCACTCGCTGCCGACGATTACCGGGAACGCGGTGAGCATGATCGCCGGTGGCAACACCCTGGTCGTGAATCCGCACCCCAGCGGCAAAAAGGTGGCGGCGGAAGGCGTGCGGCGCTTCAACCAGGCCATCTACGCCGACCTGGGCATCGACAACCTGATTTGCGTCATCGCCGAGCCGACGCTGGAGTCGGCGCAGGCCATTTTCAAGCATCGCGGCATCAAGCTGATCTGCGTCACTGGCGGACCGGCGGTGGCGCGGGCCGCCATGAACAGCGGCAAGCGGGCCATTGTGGCCGGTCCGGGCAATCCGCCAGTCGTCGTGGACGAGACGGCCGACCTCGACCGGGCCGCCCGTTCGATCATCCGCGGCGCCGCCTACGACAACAACCTGCTCTGCATCGCCGAAAAAGAAGTGTTCGTGGTGGCCGAAGTCTTCGACGCCATGATGTCGGCCATGGAACGGGCCGGCGCCGCGAGGCTCAACGCTCGCGAGGTCGAGGCGTTGACGAAGGTGGCCATCACCACCGTCGGCGAAGGGGAGCATAAGCACGACGTGCCGGCGAAGGACTTTTTGGGACAGGACGCGGCCGTGCTCGCCCGCGGCATCGGAAAGCAGATTTCCGGCGACGTAGAGTTGCTCTACGGCGAGACCGACGAAACCAACCCGTTCGTGCCGGTCGAGCAGATGATGCCGTTTGTTCCGTTTGTGCGCGTGCGTGACTTCGACGAAGCGGTCGAGAAGGCGAAGTTCTACGAGCACGGCTTCCGGCACACGGCGATCATTCACTCCAACAACGTGAGGAATATGACCCGAATGGGCCGCGAGATGGATACGACGTTGTTCGTCAAAAACGGCCCCTGCATGGCCTCACTGGGCTTGGGCGGCGAGGGCTATTTGTCTTTCTCCATCGCCACACCCACCGGCGAAGGAGTGACAACTCCCTTGACGTTCACCCGCGAGCGCCGCTGCTCGATGATCGACGATCTACGGATAATTTGAGGAGACTGCAGGGTGGGGACGAGCACCACGAGTCCCATCAGAAGATGAGACGAAAGGTCTGTGGCGCCTGCCCCCCGCTCGCCGTTAAACGACCCAAAACCAAAGACCCAAGACCCAAAACCTAAGACCTCTTTTAACATGCAAATCGGCACCGTGGTCGGCACCGCGATTTCGACCATCAAGCACCGGTCGCTTGAGGGCCAGAAACTGCTCGTCGTGCAGTTGCTCGCCAGCGACGGCCGCTCGCCCGACGGCGAGCCGGTGCTGGCGGTCGACGGCCTGGGGGCCGGCCGCGGCGACCGCGTTGTGCTGACGAGCGACGGCAAGGCGATGCAAGAGTTGTTGAAGAACCAGGCGACCCCGGTCCGCTGGAGCGTGATAGGAATTCCCGACTGATGCGTATCGGCAAGGTCGTTGGCACGGTGACGTTGAACCGCTCGCACCCGAGCCTGACGGGCGCCTGTTTGCGTCTGGCGGTCCCGATGACGCTCGACGAACTGGCGAGCCACGCGGAACCGGCCGCGGAAGAGCTGGTCGTTTACGACGAGTTGGGGGCCGGTCACGGCAGCCTGATCGCCATCAGCGAAGGGGGCGAAGCGGCCCAGCCATTTTACCCGGACATGAAACCGGTCGACGCCTACAACGGGGCGATTCTCGATTCGGTGGATGTACTAGAAAGAAGGTCTTAGGTCTTGGGTCTTAGGACTTGCAGTCCGACGACATTTAGTACCTACGAGCCACGCCCAAGAACCTAAGACCGAAAACCAAAGACCTAAGACCCGAGCAACATGCCTCCACTACATAAGCTTAAGGAAGAAATCTGCGACATCGGCCGGCGGCTCTACAACAAGGGTTTTGCCGCGGGCAACGACGGCAACATCAGCTACCGCCTTGGCGAGAACGAGGTGCTGTGTACGCCCACGTTCATCTCCAAGGGGTTCATGAAACCCGACGACCTGTGCATCGTGGACATGCAGGGGAACCAGATCAGCGGCCGCCGCAAACGGAGCAGCGAGATCTTGCTGCACCTCACGATCATGCGCGAGCGGCCGGACGTGAAGAGCGTCGTCCATTGCCATCCGCCGCACGCGACGGCCTTCGCGGTGGCCCGCGAGCCGATCCCCCAGTGCGTGTTGCCCGAAGTGGAGGTGTTTCTGGGCGACGTGCCGATCACCAAGTATGAGACGCCGGGCGGCCAGGCCTTCGCCGACACGATTCTCCCCTTCGTCCACAAGGCGAGCGTGATCATCCTGGCGAACCACGGCACGGTGAGCTACGGCGACTCGGTCGAGCACGCCTACTGGTGGACGGAAGTGCTGGACGCCTACTGCCGCATTCTCCTTTTGGCTCGCGACCTGGGGCGGGTCACTTACCTCAACGAACAAAAGACCCGCGAACTGCTCGACTTCAAAACCCGGCTGGGATTCACCGACGCGCGGTTGTCGCCAGGCATGGAAAATTGCGACATCTGCGCCAACGACGTCTTTCGCGATAGCTGGAAGGAAACGGGCGTCCAGCGCAAAGCGTTCGACGCCCCGCCGCCGCTAAGACCCAAGAACATTGCCGAGCCTGCGTCGCTCGGCGGCGAGCAGGAGGCGCTGGTGCAGGCGATCACCGACCGGGTGGTGGCCGCTTTGAACGGCAAGAAATGAGGGAAGGAAGATGGCCGCAGGCGGAGCGGCTCGCTTTCGGCCCCAAGCCCGATCACGACTCTCGAATCCACTACAAGTTCATCCTATGAAAGTTTCTATTATCGGCGGCGCGGGTCTCGTTGGCTCCTGTGCGGCCTTCGCCCTGCAGATGGGCCGCGTGGTCCGCGAAATCGCGCTCTTGGACGTCAACGCCGAAGCGGTCTCCGGACAGGCGCTCGACCTGCTGCACGGCGCCAGCGTCATGGCCGACCAGGTCATCACGTCGGGAGGCTACGAGCATATTCCCTCGAGCGACCTGATCTGCATCACGGCCGGCCTGCGGAGAAAGCCCGACGAAAGCCGCCTCGACCTGATCAACCGCAACGTCGACCTGTTCGTGGGCATCCTGGCCGAGATCGCCAAGGCGGGCTACAAGAAAGACGCCGTGGTGCTGGTCGTCTCGAACCCGGTCGACGTGCTCACCTATCTGGCGGCGCAGCGGCTTGACTTGCCGTCGAAGCAGGTGATGGGCCTCGGTACACAACTCGACACCATCCGTTTCCGCAGCCTGATCGCCGAGCGGCTGGCGGTGCCGCCGACGCAGGTTGCGGCGGTCATCCTCGGCGAGCACGGCGACAGCATGGTGCCAATCTGGTCGAGCGCCACGGCCGCGGGGATGCCGCTGGAGAAATTTCCGGGCTTCAACCCGAACGTCGCCAACGAGCTGTTCACGCGCGCCAAGGGCTCCGGCGCCGAAGTGATCAAGAAGAAGGGAGGCGCCGGGTTCGCCGTTGGCCTGGCGATTCAAGAAGTGATCGAGTCGGTTGCTCTCGACCGGCGGCGGATCCTGCCCGTGTCAAGCGTGCAGTCGGGCTGTTACGGCATTCGCGACGTGGCCCTTTCTGTGCCGACGGTGGTGGGGCGCGGCGGCGTGCACGGCACACACGAAATTGAGCTTTGGCCGAAGGAAGTGCAGGCGCTGCGCAAGAGCGGGCAGGTGCTGAGGCAGACGGTGGATACCGTCCTGGCAAGGCTCAAAGGCGCTTAGCGGGGGTAACGAGGAAGACCGTAGGTGGGACGAGCGAAGCGGGTCCCACCACAGCAACCTGAATCGGTGGGACTCGCTTCGCTCGACCCGACCTACGTAAGCGCTATGCAAAAATCGCTCGATCGAAAACTGGCCGCGATTCACGCCGATCCGTCGGGTTCCAAGGAGTTCATCCTCGCCGACGCCAAGGATGCCGACATGGCTTTTGGCATCGGCGCTCCCGGCCGCTCCCCCGAGATGCACGCCGGCGAGGTGCGGATGCGCACCCTCGGCGAATATCGCCAGCAGATCCGCGAGATCGTCCGGCAGGGAATTGTCGACATCATGCTCATGTCGGCCAGCACCAACGACGTGCTGGCAATCCAGGAGGGGCTGTTCGACGACAGCCCCGTCACACCCGCGGCGCGGGCCAACGACACCAGCGATATTTTTCTGGCCCGCGGCAGCTCCTATGTTCAGGAGCCGTCGCGGCCGTTCCGCACGGCGGCCGTCGACCACATCCAGTGCGGTCGCGTCGGGTGCCAGCCCGGCGAACGGGTGCGCGGAGCGAACCTGGGCCTCTACAGCATCACGTTCAACAACCGTCTCGACGAAGACCTCTGGGCGCTAGAAGAATACCGCCAGTTCCGCCTCGAAGCCGAGGCCAAGGGTTTCAGACACTTCTTGGAGGTTTTTGATCCCAACGCGCCGCACGATCTGGCGGCAGATCAGGTTCCCAGGTTCATCAACGACTCCATCGCCCGCGCGCTGGCGGGCGTGGCCCATGCCGGACGTCCGCTTTTCCTGAAGGTCGTCTACCACGGCCCCAAAGCGATGGAGGAGCTGGTCAGTTACGACCCGCACCTGGTGGTCGGGATCTTGGGGGGCAGCTCGGGCACGACCTACGACGCCTTCAAGTTGCTCGCCGACGCGCAAAAGTACGGTGCCCGCGTGGCCCTGTTCGGCCGCAAAATCAACAACGCCGAGTCTCAACTCGCCTTCGTGCAGTTTCTGCGTCTGATCGTCGACAGAGTCATCGGCCCGGAAGAGGCCGTGCGGGCCTATCACGCCGTGCTCGAAAAACTTCGCATCAAGCCCCATCGATCGCTGGAGGACGACCTCGTGCTGCAGAGCGGCATCATGAGCTACGGCGGATCGAGCAGTGTTACGGTTCCGGCCGGAGTGCCTGCATCCGGCAGCGCTGCGTCGCCAGTCGCCGGCCCTCAAGACTGCGGCTGTGGCGGGCCGAGCAAGGAAAAATGCGCCTGCCAGCAGAAGCCTGCGACGTCCTTGGCCGCCGCGGCCCCCGTGCCCGATTTCTCTCGCATGACGCAGGCCGAGAAGCTGGCCTACAATCAGGCGAAGCGCGACCGGATTTTTGGAAGGTTCGGATAAGAGCCGATCCGGGTGTTGATCGGGCATGCGAAACACCGGCTCGACCGTAGCCTAGATTTCCGTTGCTACCTTGATCTCCCAGAAAGTTCAGAGGGCAATCCGCCTGGCCGCACAGGCCGCCTGGTACGTCATTTCCAGGTCCATCGGCAAGCCGAGGTCGGGCATGATCCAGAGAGGAAGCGTCGGCAAAGCCTGGTGAAGGCTCAACGTTTGGGCCCATGTTTCCAAGGTCAGCCCCTGGCTGCCGGCTAACGTCCGGTAAGCGGCGGCGTAGAGATCGTGGCTCCCCTGGCCCGGCGTGGAAACCGGGGCCTCGAGAAGTTGCAGCAACTCGGCGTGCAGGTTGCCGGCCCGTTCGGTCACGACGTCCACGACCATCACACTCACGCCGCTCTGCAAGTAGCTCGCACATTTCACCGCGAACATCCGCCGATGGCTCGGCCGGTCTTTGTTGGCGGGGCTGACCAGTTCAATCGCCGCCACCAGCCGAGGGCCGCCTTCTTCCTGCAGAACCTGCACCTCAAAAGTATCAGGAGCCTGAAAATCCAAGAGCGCGGTAGCAACTGGTTGCGGCGGCGCCCAAACCGCGACGCCAGACCCCGAAGCGGTGGATGGTCCTCCTTCTGCAAACGTGCCCACGTCGATTTCGACCTGGCCGCCCAGCTTGACACGAGCCTCCGCGACGAAATTCTCCGGCAGGAGGAGTTGATTGAGATGCAGCGCCATCGCTTCCGCCCAGGCACCGTGAAAGCTGTCCCAATGCCGGCGCTGGCTGAGCGGAGGTCGGAAGTGATCGAGCAATGGCATCTTTGAATTATGGGCTAAGGCAAGCAAGGCGGCAATTCTCGCTCCGTGGCGGAGACGCAGGAAGGTGGCTCCGTCACGGATTGCCGGGGCTACTTTGGCCGCGTGACAGCCGCCACCGTTTCGAGTATTCTCGGAAGTTGATTTGCCCCCAAGAACATTTGCTTCCGAGGACTGCACGCCATGCGTCGTTTCTGTTTTGTCTTCGCCGCTCTCTTATTGCCCGTTTCAATGTGCGGTGCCGCCGACACTAGCCTGCCGACGTACACCGATGCTGCTTCGGCCGGTCCCGATTTCGTCGTTCAGGGTGAATACGCGGGTGAGGTGCCTATCGCGGATGGCGAAAAGCGAAAGCTGGGCGTTCAGGTGATCGCGCTGGGAGACGGAAAGTTCCGAGCGGTGGGCTATCACGGAGGATTGCCGGGTGAAGGATGGCAGAAGAGCGACGGCAAGCATAGCGTCGACGGGAAGAGCGAAAACGGCGTCGCGGTCTTCAAGGGTGAGGAGCTCCAGGCCCGCATCAAAGACGGCGTGCTCTCGATCGTCCGCGCGTCAGGGGAAGCGGTCGGCCAGCTCCACAAGGTCGAGCGCAAAAGCCCGACTCTCGGCGCCAAGCCGCCTGTGGGCGCGGCCGTGCTGTTCGACGGCACGAGTGCGGATAAGTTCGAGGGGGGCAAGATGACGCCCATGGGATGGCTCGAGGTCGGCCCGCGCAGCAAGCAATCGTTCGGAAGCTGCCAGTTGCATATTGAGTTCCGCACGCCTTTCATGCCCACGGCCGAAGGCCAGGCCCGTGGCAACAGCGGCGTGTACCTGCAGGAAAGCTACGAATTCCAGGTGCTCGATTCCTTCGGGCTGGAGGGGAAGAACAACGAGTGCGGCGGCCTCTACTCCGTGGCAGACCCGAAGGTCAACATGTGCTTTCCGCCCCTTTCGTGGCAGACCTACGATTTCGACTTCACCGCCCCCAAGTTCGACGCCGACGGCAAGAAGGTGGCCAACGCGCGGGTGACTTTGCGTCACAATGGTGTGGTGATCCACGATGACCTGGAGATTCCCGGTCTGTCGCCGGCCGGGCGGCCCAACGAAGCCGCCACCGGCCCGCTGATGCTGCAAAACCACGGCAACCCCGTGGTCTACCGGAACATTTGGGTCGTGGAAAAGAAATGACCTGAAGCGGTCGCCATGACGCCAGATCGCATCCTTGTCGTCGGGTCGGTGAATACCGACCTCGTGATTCGCGTACCGCGGCTGCCGAGGCCGGGGGAAACGGTGCTGGGGGGCGAGTTCTTTCAGGCGGCCGGCGGCAAGGGGGCCAATCAGGCCGTCGCTGCGGCTCGGCTGGCGCGAGAGCCGGTGGCCTTCGTGGCGGCCGTCGGCGACGACGCATTCGGCCAGCAGGCCCTCCAGAATCTATGGCGCGAGAATCTCGATCTCCGGGACGTTAAGGTCGTGCCCGGAATGGCGTCGGGCGTGGCGCAGATTGTGGTTGACGCGCGCGGAGAAAATGCCATCGCGGTCGCCTCAGGCGCCAACCTGGCACTTTCGCCCGACGACATCGACGCCCTTGATCCGGAGCGGTTTGGCAGCACGCGCGTGCTGCTTGTTTCCCTTGAGACCCCAATCGACACCGTGGCCCGCAGCCTCCAGCGTGCCAAGCAAGCCGGCCTGATCACGGTGCTCAACCCGGCTCCCGCGGGGGCGCTCTGTGAGCGTATGGAACTGCTCGAATTTGTCGACGTGCTCACGCCCAACGAGTTGGAGGCCGCCGAGCTGGCCGGAACCGGGCCGAACGGCGATCCGTCGTCGATCGCCCGGCAGTTGCGACACTTGGGGGCGCGCGATTGCGTGCTTACCCTGGGACCAGACGGTTGCCTGGTCGTCAGCGACCGGGTCGAACACGTCCCTGCCATTCGCGTTGAGGCCGTCGATACCACGGCTGCGGGCGACGCGTTCAACGGGGCGCTCGCCGTCGCGCTGGCAGAGGGACGCAGCCTTACCGACGCCGCCCGCTGGGCCAACCGGGCCGCCGCGATCGCCGTGACGCGACGCGGCGCACAGCCCTCGCTGCCGACACGCGCCGAGCTAGAATCGCTCGGTGCGGTTTGACATCCAGGCAGCCTGCACCCATATTGACCCGCAGGTTCGGCGGCTCACGGCCTCAGCGTTGCTAAGAGGAGTCTTCCATGTCTTTGAATTGGCACCCCGGTTGGCTGATTCTCGTGGCGCTGACGGCCGTCGCCGGCCCCGCCCGGGCGGCCGATTCGACGCGGGAGCTGGTCGTGCGCGTGATCGTCACGCAGCGTCCCCCCAATCATTTCCAACCGTGGACGAAGGCCCCCAGCCAGGAAGTCTCGGGGACCGGCTTCGTCATCGAAGGCCACCGCATCCTGACGAACTCGCACGTCGTGCAGCACGCCAGCCAGATTTACGTGCAGCCGCATCAGTCGGCCAACAAGATTGCGGCTAAAGTCGTGGCCGCCGCTCCCGACGTCGACCTGGCGATTCTGAGCCTGGAGGACGATTCTTTCTTCGACAGTCACCCGGCCATCCCCGTGGCCGAAGGGTTGCCGCAGGTGAAGAGCACGGTCAACGTATACGGTTATCCCGTTGGGGGCGAGCAGATGTCGATCACCGAAGGGATCGTGTCGCGCGTTGACTATGCACCCTACAACTACGGCACGGGCGGACTGCGGGTGCAGATCGACGCCGCCCTCAACCCGGGCAACAGCGGCGGCCCGGCGCTGAGCAACGGCCGACTGGTTGGCGTCGCCTTCAGCGGTCTGGTGAAGGCCGAGAACATCGGCTATCTCATTCCGGTAGAGGAGGTGCAGATTTTCCTGGCGGACGTGGCCGATGGCGTCTACGACGGCAAGCCCCGTCTTCACGACCAGTTTCAGACGGTTGAAAATGCCGCGATCAGAGCAAAGCTGGGCCTGCGGGAGTCGGACGGCGGCGTGATGGTCACGCGGCCGCACGATTCGTCGCCGTCGTATCCGCTGCGAGAAAACGACGTCATTACCCATATCGCGGGCACGCCGCTCGACAGCGCCTCGCGCGTTCAGGTCGACGGCGACTTGAATTTGCCCTTTCAATACCTCGTGCCGAAGTTGGCAAAAGACGGGAAGCTACCCGTGACGGTGGTGCGAGGCGGCGCGAGCATGTCGCTCGAAGTACCCGTCGACAGCCGGGAAGACCTGCTGGTGCCCTTTCTGCGTCTGGGTTATCCGCGTTACTTCATTTACGGGCCGCTGGTCTTCTCGCCAGCCTCGCGCGAGATGCTGGTGGCGCTCGGTCCACGTTGGCTTGGGACCCTTTTACAGCGGGGCGATCCGCTGATCGGCCGCGTGTCGAGTCGGCCTGCTTTCGAGGGTCAGGAACTGGTGCTGGTGGCTTCGCCCATGTTTCCGCATCGGCTCACGAAAGGCTACAGCACGCCGACGATGGCGGCGGTCGAAACCCTCAACGGCATCCCGGTGCGCAACCTGCGCCATCTGGCCGAGTTGCTGCGCTACATGACGGCGGAATACCTCGAGTTCAAATTCGCCGGCCACGGCGTCGAAACGCTCGTCTTCCGCAGGCAAGAAATTGCGGACGCCACCGAGGAAATCCTGAGCGACAACGAAATCCGCAAACGAGCCAGCGACGACCTGGCGGGAATCTGGGAGACGGGGTCGTGACGAAGCGGTTGCGATAACCAGGCGTCACCCCCGGTCGCATCGATGGAGTGGCCGTCACAAATCGCGCGCTGGCTCGCCGAATCGGACCGGGCGGTGGCTTTCACCGGGGCGGGCATCAGCACCGAGAGCGGCATTCCCGACTTTCGTTCGCCCGGCGGCATCTGGACGAAGTACCGCACGATTTACTTCCAGGAGTTTTTGGCCAGCGCCGAGGCGCGGCTTGAATACTGGCGGCAAAAAGCGGAGGGACAGCTCGATTTCAGCCGCGCCGAGCCAAACGTCGGCCATCGAACGTTGGCCCGCTGGGAGTCGGCCGGCCGCATGCAGGGAGTCGTCACGCAGAACATCGACGGCCTGCACGCCCGCGCCGGCAGCCGCCACGTGCTCGAGCTGCACGGCACGGCGCGCGAGGTGTCGTGCCTCGACTGTCTGGCCCGCTACGAGGCCGACGAAATGGTGGCCCGTTTTCGCGAAACCGGCGCCGTGCCGAATTGTCCTGCGTGCGGAAGCGAGCTGATGAAGCATGCCACGGTTTCGTTCGGCCAGAACCTGCCGCCGGCCGTCTTGCAGGAAGCGTTCGCGCTGAGCCGCAAGGCGAAACTCCTGCTGGCGATCGGTTCGTCGCTGGTGGTCGAGCCGGCGGCCAGCATCCCCCGCGCCGCCAAGGAGTCGGGCGCGCGGCTGGTGATCATCAATCGCGATCCGACTCCGCTGGACGTCATCGCCGACGTCGTCCTTCGCGAGCCGATCGGACAGGCTCTGGCCGCGATCGACGCTGAGTTGGAGGAGCACGAAGGGAAGGCTCAGCGAGACTGACCTCGTCCCCCTACGGTCGGCATAACCGATCCCTTCGCCGATTTCCATTCCCTTTCGCCAGGCGATCAACAGGACGCATTTCAGCTATTTTCACCGAGCGTCGATAAACGAGGCAAACGGTATCGATTCGCTCATTTCGGGGAAAAGCTGTGTCTGAACCGATCAGCAAGTCCGGTCGCCCTCAGTCTTCGACACGTTTCTCGACGCTCGTCTCCGCCGCCATCACGATTGCGGCCCTGATCTGCTCCGCGGCGAGCGCGAATGCCGAGTTCACTCCGATCGCCGGCTGGGATCATCAGTTGTTTCCTTCGTATCTGATCGCCACGGCCGCGATCCGCTCCGCGGCGGCAGAGGATGATGCAGAGACCGATGACGATAGCGACGAAAACGGCGAGGAAGGCGTCGAAATCCTGGGTGATCGTCGTGGCGTTCTCGGCGTGCAGGTCCAGTCTCCAAGCAACGACGCGGAGATCACCGTGACCATCACCGGCAACGAGATCATGGAGGAGAGCACCTTCAGCGCAACGCTGGAGACGGAAGGCGCCGTCTACCTGATCTTTCCACGCATCAAATACAAGTACGCCGCGCTGGCCACAAACAAGCAGTCGATTCCCGTGTCCGTGACGTTCGAGGTGGAAATTGACGACGAGGAGGCCGAATCGGAGACGGAAATCGTTACGCTCCGCTCCGTGAACGACTGCCCTTTCACCATCGCCCACGCCGACGGCACGTTCACCGACGTCTCTTTCACGTTCGCGGCCTACGTGAACGAACAGCACCCGTTCGTCGACAAGGTGCTTCGCGAGGCGCTCAACAGCGGCATCGTCGACTCGTTCACCGGTTACCAGTCCGGAGACGCCGCCGAAGTTTACCGCCAGGTCTATGCCATCTGGAACGCCCTGAGCGAACGAGACGTGCGGTACAGCAACATCACCACGTCGGCGGCCGAAAGCAGCGTGGTCGCCAGCCAGCACGTGCGTCTGATTGACGAATCGATCAACAACGCCCAGGCCAACTGCGTCGACGGCAGCGTGCTCCTGGCGTCCCTTCTGAGAAAGATCGACATCGAGCCGATGCTCGTTTTCGTTCCGGGCCATTGTTATCTGGCCTTCTACCTGGACGAGGGGCAGAAGCAGCTCGTCGGCCTGGAAACGACCCTCATCGGCTCCGAGGCCGACGGTTCAACGAGCGAGCTCCCGGGGGTCGACAGCGTCGTCGACGGGGACTGGCGTGAAGCGAACTCCTGGGGAACGTTCTGCGCCGCGGTGGCCATGGGCAGCAAGGACCTCGCGGAGAACAAGGAGAAGTTCAACGATCCAGCCGACGCCGATTATCAGTTGATTCCGATCGCCGGCGCCCGCAGGCAAGGCATTCTCCCGATCTCTTTCAATTCGGCAGACCGATTCGAGTCGGCGGCAAACTAGTCCCGGCGCTGCGTAGCCCCGCGTCTCCGCGCGGAGCGTCGAGGCATCTTCGCCGCGCCCAACCCGGGTTATCTACCGGCCAACACAAACCAGAAGCGTAAGCGAGGGGCACGACGCAACCTCCGTCGCTCACGCTTCGGGTTCGTGTCGGCGCAGTCTGCGCGCAAGCCCGCGGGCCGGTGAATAATAAAGTCAAGCGTCGCAGCCGGCTGCCGCACGGTCAAAATCGCAGCCCCAGGCCGACGTTGCTGAAGAACCGCGGCGTCTGCTCGTTCAGTCCGACACCGAGTCGTATGCCCAGTTCGAGATCCTTGGTCAGGAGCACGTGGCCGCCGGCGCTGCCGTAGTGCTGACTTTGCGCAGGACGCTTGCCGTCCGACATGACCCCGAAGTACTCGACATGGAAGTTCCATTTCTCGCCTGCCGGTATCTTAAGCACCGTCGAGGGCGCCCACTGAACGAAGTTGTCGCCCGCCACGTTATTCGTTCCAAAACGCAGGGACGAGTTCCATTGCCAGCCGTTGGGCAGCGTCCAGCCAAAAACCTCGCCCACCGTGAAGCGGGAGGCGGTCGAGGGTCCGAAAGTGGGTGTGTAGCCCTGCAAGATCACGGCGCTGCTCGGCAGCAAGCGGCGCTGGCGCGTTGTTTCGAACTTCAAGCCGTAGAGCATTTCGCTCGACCGTTCGGTGACGAAATCTTCGTCGCCAAATTCAATTCCCGACACGGCACCCGTTGGCCCACCCGCCTCATAATTCCAGCCCAACCGCAACTCCAACCGGTCGGAAATGCCTCGCCGCACGAGCAGTTCAGGAAAGCTGTGGGCATCGGGGAGGTGACGGTTGTCGATGAACGAGTACGATGTTTCGAGCACCGTTTGACGCCTGCCAACGGCCGTCGTGGCCGGGGTGAACGAATCGCGATCGGTTTGCAACTCGTCTTGCTCGGAAAGCGCGGCCCCCTCGTCTTGTCCGGCCGCCAGCGGCGGGAGGGCGAGCATGAGGGCTGCCGTCATCCGGGCAAGAAAGCGACGATTCATGGATCGTAACTGGACAGGAGACGGTGATGATTGTTCCTTTATGTATATCCGTCGCTACCACCGCTACGCATGACGTAATGCTTCGCAACCAGACCACTTTGCCGTCAATCACCATCTTCCCCAGTTATCCAGACCGGTGCAGTCCTTGCTGTGCGATGAAAGCGGCGACCACTTCCCCGTTTTGTGCTGCCCGATCGCAGGGACTTTGGTAGCGAGACGATGGCCGACTCACGATTGGCAAACCAGGCAACGAACACCGCAGAGGCACGGCTCGACCTGCCGACCGGCAACGCGCTGTTTTTCGGTCGTTGGTGGGAGCGGCGTCACACGGCGATCGCAGCGGCTACGCTCTTGTGCATCGTTGGCTACTTGCTGACGCGATTCGCTTGCTTTCTGCCGGAGGCGTCTGCCCGCTGGTTCCTCTGGGTCGCGTTGGGTCTGGGAGGCGGACCGCTCGTCGTCGAACTGGCGATGCGGATGTTGCAGCGGCAGTTCGGGTCGGACCTGCTGGCGGGCATTTCGATCGTCACGGCGGTCCTGCTTGGAGAGTATCTGGCGGGCACGCTTGTGGTGTTGATGCTGTCGGGCGGCGCCGCCCTGGAATCGCTGGCGGTTCGCCGCGCGTCGTCCGTTCTCGACGCCTTGGCACGGCGGATGCCGTCGAAGGCACATCGCAAGACCGAGTCGGGACTGGTCGATGTTCCGCTCGGCGAGCTAAAAATCGGCGACTTCGTGGTGGTGCTGCCACACGAGATCTGTCCGGTCGACGGAATCGTCGTCGAAGGGCACGGCAGCATGGACGAAGCCTACCTGACCGGCGAGCCCTATCGAGTCTCGAAGTCGGTCGGTTCCGAAGTGCTTTCAGGCGCCGTCAACGGCCAAGTAGCTCTGGGTATTCAGGCGACGCGATTGCCGGTCGATTCCCGCTACGCTCGAATCATGCAGACGATGCAACGATCGCAGCAACATCCGCCTCGCCTCCGCCGTTTGGGCGATCAACTTGGCGCCTTCTACACTCCGCTGGCGGTGACGATTGCCGTCGCCGCCTGGCTCGCCAGCGGCGAGGCGATTCGTTTCCTCGCGGTGCTGGTGATCGCCACGCCCTGCCCTCTGCTGATTGCGATTCCGGTGGCGATCATCGGTTCGATCTCGCTGGCGGCGCGGCGAAGCATCATCATCCGCGACCCGGCCGTTCTGGAAAGGATTGGCACCTGCAAGACGATCATCTTCGACAAAACGGGAACGCTGACTTACGGGGAGCCGAAACTCGTCGAGCAGCAGGTCGGGGCGCCCTTCGAGCAAAACGAAGTGCTGCGGCTGGCCGCCAGCCTGGAACAGTATTCGAAGCATCCGCTTTCGGTCGCCATCATTGAGGCGGCCCAGCAAATGCAACTCGAGCTGCGTCCGGCCGACCGGGTTGAGGAGCGGCCCGGCGAAGGACTGCGGGGCTTGGTCGGCGGCCGTTCGGTCCGAGTCACCAGCAGCAAAAAGTTGCTGGCCGAGCAACCGCAGCTAAGCTCCGTTTTGCTGTCGCCCACGGCCGGCCTGGAATGCGTCATCCTGATCGACGGCAACTATGCCGCGACCTACCGCTTTCGCGACGAGCCGCGCGCGGAAGGAGCCGAATTCGTAGGGCACCTTTCGCCCATGCACGGCTTCAATAAGATCATGCTCGTGTCGGGCGATCGCTTGTCGGAAGTCGAGTTTCTGGGCGAGCGGGTCGGCATCTCCGAGCTTCATGCGGGCAAGAGCCCGGAGGAGAAGCTGGCGATCGTTCGCGAAGAAACGTCGCGCAACCGCACCGTCTACGTCGGGGATGGCATCAACGACGCGCCCGCAATGGTCGCCGCCACGGTCGGCCTGGCGATGGGCCAAAAGAGCGAGGTCACGACGGAAGCGGCGGGGGCCGTGTTGATGGACAATATGCTGAGCCGCGTGGACGAGTTGTTGCACATCGGCCAACGGATGCGGCGGGTTGCCATGCAAAGCGCGGTCGGGGGCATGCTTTTGAGCCTGGCGGGCATGCTGCTGGCCGCCGCCGGTTACTTGCCGCCCGTGGCGGGGGCCGTGGTCCAGGAGATCATCGACGTCGCAGCCGTGCTCAACGCGCTCCGCGCAAGCTGGCCGCCGGAGGCGTTGACCGATTTCGGCGGAATGACCAAGGCACGCGATGCGACCGTCGATCCGGGGCAATGAGGCAGGAACCACTTCGCCGAACGGCCATGCGCGAATTTGCCGGTTGCCCGATCCATTTCCTCGCGCTAGGATGCGGAAATGCGACGCGGATCGGTCGCAAGGGTCCATCATCGCGACCACCTGCCTCTTTCCGCGTAGAATTGATTTTGGCTGATCTCGCTCCCTGACGGTCGTTTTGGTGCCCATTCCAACCAGCATCGTGCGGTTCTCGATCGCCCCCATCCTGGGATGGTGGCTGGTCGTCCCGCTGGCGCTGGCGATGCTCATGCTGCTTTTTTTGGGGCCCGACCGGGACCGAACGTCGCGCGGACGGCGTGCCGTGCTGACCATCCTGCGGCTGTTGGTGATTCTGCTTGTCATCTTCGGCATGCTGCGGCCCACGCTGGTCTGGACCAAGATCACCAAGCAGGCCGCGACCCTGCTCGTGCTCGTCGACCATTCCCGCAGCATGCTCGTCACGGATATGGTCGGCAAAAAGAGCCGCTGGGAGGCGGCCGAGACGGCGCTACGGGATTCGCTCTCGGCCTTCGATGAGCTCTCAAAAGACGTGGAACTGAAGTTCTACGAAATCGACGAGCAGGCAAGGGAGGTGAATTATTCCCCCGGCAAGCTTGAACTGGGGGGCGAGGCCGACGGCGTACAAACGGCCATCGGCTCGTCGCTCGAGCAGGTGCTCAAAGGGCAGGCCGGCAAACGGCTCGCCGGAGTCATCCTGCTTAGCGACGGCGCCCAGCGGGCCAACCCGCCGCGCGATCTGCCGCCGCAAATCCCCGCGCGGCGCATGGCCGATCTGGGCTACCGGCTCTACACGGTTCCTTTCGGCCAGGGGCGTGGACCGGGGCAAACTCGCGACATTGCGGACGACGACCTGCTCGTCCCCGCGGGTGTCTTCGTCAAAAACCAGCTCCCGGTGACCTCCACCGTGCGGGTCGACGGTATGGAGAATCAGGCGGTTCCGGTGCAACTGCTCATCGAAACGTCGCCCGGAAAGATGGAAGTGGTCGACGTTAAGCAGGTGACCGCCCGCCAGGATGGCGAGCGGATTACAGTCGAGCAGGAGTACGTGCCGGTCGTGCCCGGCGAGATCAAGGTAACCGTCCGCGTCCCTCCGCAGCCCGGAGAGCTCCTGACCACGAACAACGAGATCAGCACCTTCGTCACGGTGCTCAAAGGGGGCCTGAGCGTGCTCTATCTGGACGGCACGCTCGCCGGCGAGCAGAAGTTTCTCCGCCAGTCGCTCGACTCGTCCCCTGACATCAAGCTCGACTTCAACTGGATCCGCGGCGACAGGCCCCAGACTCGGCCGCCCGACCTGGCCGAGAAATTCGAGCCGGGAAAATACGACGTCTACATCATCGGCGATCTCGATTCGGCCGCCTTCAAGGCCGAAGAACTCGACGCGCTGACCAAGGCCATCGAGCGTGGGGCCGGTTTCATGATGCTGGGCGGGCTGCACAGCTTCGGAGCCGGCGGCTATGGCGACACCCCGCTGGCGGCCGTGCTGCCGATCGAGTTCAACCGCCTGGAACGGCAGAACTTCAACGAAAAGGTGCGCGAGGACCTGCATCTGCCCGGTCCTTTGCCGATCGTGCCCACCACGAAGGGCTTGAACCAATACCTGATGAAACTCAGCGCCAACGACAACGCCGCGGCCTGGAAGGAGCTGCCGGCGCTTGTCGGAGCGAATCGGTTCAGCGGGCTCAAGCAGACGGCCAACGTCTTGGCCGAATCACCCGACAAACAGCCCCTGCTCGTAGCGACCGACTACGGCAACGGGCGCGTGCTAGCGTTCGCCGGCGACAGCACCTGGCGGTGGTGGATGCAGGGGCATGAGGCCGAGCACAAGCGGTTTTGGAGGCAGGTCATCCTCTGGCTGGCCCGCAAGGACGACACCAGCGAAGGGAGCGTGTGGATCAAGCTCGCGCAGCGGCGCTATAGCCCCGGCTCGCGCGTCGAGTTTACGGTCGGCGCCGAAACGGCGCAAGGACAGCCGATTGCGGACGCCCAGTTCGAGGCCCACGTCGTCTTGCCGGGCGGAGATCGAGCCGACGTGCGCTTACGCCGCGACGGGACGAACAGCGCGCTGTCGGGCACGTTCCTCGACACGCAAGGCGTGGGAGACTACACGATCGTCGTCGAAGCGACCCGCAATCGAGAGCCGATCGGCAGCGCGCGGGCCCGTTTCCTGGTCTTCGAACAAGACCTGGAGCTGAGCAACCCGGCCGCCGACGTCGGCGCCCTGGAGAGCCTGGCGGCCATGACGTCCGGCAAAGCCGTCGCCCCGGAACAACTCCCGAAACTGCTCGCGGAGATCAAGGAGGGGACAAAGGAGCTGGAGGTCGAAACGCAAAGCAAGGACACTCTCTGGGACAATTGGGGGTTTTTGCTGTGCTTCGTCGGCCTGCTGGTGGTAGAGTGGTTTTTGAGAAAGAAGTGGGGGCTCGTATAAAAGGCGACTATTATAGAGCCTATCCGAGAACCGGCATCGTGGTGCGGGCGTCTCGCCTGCTGCCGCTTCTCGGATAGGCTCCAAGCCGACAGGACAACTTTCGAGCACCGGTAGCCGTCGCCCCCGGGGGCGGCATCGCCTATGACCAGATCATTACCATTCCAATTGTGGACCGCCTCGGTCGCCTGGGCCGCCTTCGCTGTCTTGTCGTACGCCCAGCCTCCGGTCAGCCTCTTCAAACAGCTCGATCGCAACGGCGACGGCAAGCTCACCCGCGATGAGTTTCCCAGGCACATCGCTCGCCTGTTCGACCAGATCGACACCAACCGCGACGGCGCCATTTCTCCCGAAGAAGACGCCGCTTTCCGGCGTGTCACCGCGCCCGGCGATACGCCGCGGCTGCCGCCGAGCGTTCGCGGAGAGTTCGACCTCAGCTACGCCGGCGAGAAAGGAGCTCATCAGAAGCTCGATTTGCTGCTGCCTAAAGAGCCGGCGGCTGACGGACCGCTGCCGGTGATCCTTTACATCCACGGCGGCGCGTGGCGCGGCGGGAGCAAACGGGAGGGGATCGCCTTTTTGACCCCCTCGGTCGCCAGCGGAAAGTATGCCGGCGTCACGATCGACTACCGCCTGTCGCCGGAGGCAACCTGGCCGGCCCAGATTCACGACTGCAAGGCGGCCGTGCGCTGGCTGCGGACGAACGCGAAAAAATATAACCTCGACCCGCAGCGGATCGGCGTCATCGGCGGCTCGGCCGGCGGGCACCTGGCCGCCATGCTCGGCACCAGCGGCAACATCGAGCGGCTGGAAGGAAAGGTGGGCGACAACCTCGACGAGACGAGCCGCGTAAGCTGCGTCGTCGACGAATACGGGCCGACCGAGCTGCTGGCGATGAGCGAGTTCCCCAGCGAGATCGAGCACGATTCGCCCGACTCGCCCGAATCGCGTCTGGTGGGCGGGCCGGTCCAGCAGCGAAAGGAAGTCGCCAAGAGCGCCTCGCCGATCACCTACGTTTCGTCCGACGATCCGCCCTTTCTTCTGATTCACGGCACCGACGATCCGCTCGTCCCCTACGACCAGTCGGAGCGATTTCTGGCGGCCCTGCAAGAAGAAGGCGTCGACTCCCTGCTGATCAAGGTGCAGGGGGGCGGACACGGCGGTTTCCGCAGCTCCGAGCTGGATCGCCGCATCCGCCTCTTTTTCGACAAGCACCTGCGAGGCCAACAAGACGCCGAGATCTCGGCCGAGGCCGTGCAGCCGGGTCAGAAGCGGGCCGAAGGGAAGTAGCGCGAGCAGACGAGTTACGTTCGCCGAGATACCTCGCATCGCCGCGGGGGGCGTGCCCGTCGCCTACCCGCCGTTTCGCTCTGGCGAGATGGGTCGCCGTTCACGGGCAAAATTTCGCCCCTTGAAGAGCTTGCGGCCCAGGTTCTGATTGTAGCTGGTCCAGCAGCTTTCGACGTTCGGGTCGTCGCGCATCTGCTGCTCGAAGCTGTGAAGCTTGGCGTCGAGATTGTCGAGATGGTGCAGAGCCACCGCTTCCAGCGTCATGGGCAACTTGGGACTGCCGAACTCGTATTGCCCGTGATGGCTGACGATCATGTGTTTGAGCCGCAAGGCAAGTTCCTGGGGCACCGCTTCTCCTCCCAGCCGTTCTGCCTCCTGAAGCTTGGCGTCGAGCATGCCGATCGCCATCACCACGTGTCCGATGAGCTGTCCTTCGTCCGTATAGGCAAAGCCCCGTTCGTAGCTGAGCTCGCCGATCTTGCCGGCGTCGTGCAAGAAGGCCCCCATTAAGAGAAGGTCGCCGTCGAGGCTCGGATAAAGCGGAGCGATGCGGTGGCAGACCTCCATCAGGCCGATGACGTGCTCCAGCAAGCCGCCCACGTAGGCGTGGTGGTTCTTGACGCCGGCCGGCGCGCGGGTGAAGCGGCTCATGAACTCGTCGTCGATCAGAAAGCACTCCGCCAGGGTGAGCAGGTGGGCGTTTTTCATGCCGCGCAACAGCTCGCGCAAACGGTTGGCCAGCCCGTCGATCTCCTGGGGAGTGATGGGCATGAAATCGCCGTAGTCGATTTCATCGTCGCGCGCCTTGCAGATGTTGGCGGCGATGAGCTGCAAGCACCCCTGATAAAGCTGCGTATTCCCTTCGACGCGGACAAAATCGCCGTCGTCGAAGTTGCGGTAGTCCGACTCGCTGGCGTTCCACATCCGCGCGCTAATCGTGCCGCTGCGGTCGGATAACTCCACCTGCAAATAAAGATTGCCGTTGCGGTTGGGCCGCAACTGCTTTTGCGAGACGAGAAACACCTGATCGATGGCCTCTTGATGGCCGAACTGACTGACAAGCCGACGGGGCATAGCTCCCTTTCGCCCGATTGACGTGTGACCGAAACAAAGTCCCCGAACAAACAGGCCCGACGTGATTCGCCGGGCAGCCACAACCGATTCTAGCGCTGGCCGCACGCGGCCACAAGGCGGGGGGCGATGGGCGGTGATGCGTTTTCAAATGGAAGCAGTACCAAAGCCGTGATTCGTTAGCCGTTGGCCGATGCGAAAATCACACCGGAAAAGAAGACCAGGGCATCGAGCAGCAGCGACGTATAGAACGCGCGTCTTCTATTGGCAAAAGCCGCCACGGCACTTGCTATCCACGTCGCCCCATTGAGCCCGATAAAGATGTATGCCGATAGGTCCAGGATTTGGTTTAGTCGGCTCAGCATGATGAAGGCGCAAGTGGCAACAACCGCACAGCAGGCAAAACCAACAATTGGCGACAGGCGGTAGGCAACCGCTTTATTCGGCTGCCACATCTGCCCCGGCGCCTTGTACGGGTTCTCTTCCACGCCCCGCATGATACCACGGCAAGAGGGGCGAGAGGGCAGAAGCTAATTGGGATAGTGCCCCGTTTTGGGCTTGTAGATTTGCCTTTGGTTGGCAGCGTTCGAGTCGCTGGGGATATTGAAGAAATCCATCAACCACTCGCACCCGGAAGACGCCAACGAGAAAACAACGAACAGAAGCGGGAGAGGCCGTCGCATGGCCGGGTACTCCAAACGCTGGCGGAGGAAGGGGCCAAGCCGTCGAAGTGCGGGTTTGCGTTGCGTCAGGTCGCTGCTCGAAGCCGAAGACAAACATGGCTTGACTGGAAAATGTTTCCAGGTATGGAAGGGAGCGTCGGATAAGGCCAAGGCAGGAAGGCCGCCGAGAGTCGGACCGAATGCCACGCCCGCGGGTGATGATGAAGGGATTCGGTCTTCAAGGTCGCTCAGGATCGGACGGAAAATGAGCTCCACGATTTCTGACAAGGCGAGCGGGACGCGTTAGCGTCCCGGTAAATCCCTCGTTAACCGCAGTGCGGCGTCAAGCGTTGGTTCGGTCGCACTACCGGGAGTCTCACGCCTCCCGCTCGCCAGCGTCACCTGCGGAAGTTATTTTTTGGTTCGTTCCTTAACCTGGGCGGCGGCGAGATGCCCGAGCGGGCGAAGCCGCGCGCCATTGGCCACATTCGCTTGTCGTCACCCGACCGCTCGGCCGCGTCCCGTGCGGTGGCGCCGGCGGGCAACGCCAAAATCCGTTCATCATCGCCCGAGGGTCTGCCAAAGTCTGCCAATGTCTGCCACTCTCTCCCAATGTCTGCCATGCTCTGCCAATCCCTTCTTGTGCCGGTCGGTCGGCTACCAATGACTGCGAACGGGCTAGACGGGCTGGGCCGCATCTCGTCGTCTGGCCACGGAGGGCTGGGGTGGCTAGATGGTCTAGGTGGGCTAGGGCACCCAGAGTCCGCCAGCGCCGGGGCCGCCGACACGGCGTGCCTTGATACGCACATATGGGGCGATATACCGACTGCGATAGGCAAAGGTGCCGATTTCGGCGTCGGGCCGGGCCAGCAGCGGCTCGACCAGGTCCTCGATCACGAACCCAGCGCGGCAAAGGCCGCCGATCAGCTCTTCCCAACGATGCAAGAACTCGAGCGTTCCTTCCTCCCGGTGCCGGCTGCCGACGACCGGCGGCAAGGGGCCCTGGCGATAGTAGGGCTCGGTCAGCTCAAAGCCGTTGGCCGAGGGCGCCACGCCGACTTGCAGGCTGGTCGGCTGCTTGTGCTGGCTGAGGTAGAGCCCGCCGGGAACGGTAACGCGGGCTACCTCGCGATAAACGGCCCGCACGTCGGGCACGTAGCAGGTGCTGACCGGCTGCAGAACGACGTCGAAGCTGGCGTCGGCCAGCGCGCTCAGGTCGTCCATCGAGGCTTCGATGGCGCGGACGTTCAAGCCGCGCTCGGCGGCCACCTGTCGGTCGAGCGCGAGCATCTCCGGACTCAGGTCGACAACCGTCACCAAGGCGCCGGCCGCGGCATAGATCGCGCTTTGACGTCCGCCGCCGCTCGCCAGGCAGAGGAGCCGCTTGCCGGCGACGCTGCCGCCGAGCCAGCCCAGCGGGTCGGTCGCCCCCAGGGGATCGCGCACGTCCTCGTCCGGGGCGGGCGTCGTGAAGCACTGTTTTTTCCGCACAAGCGCATCCCACGCGCGGCGGTTTTGTTGTCGGGAGAGGGAGACCCAAGGTGGATCGGAATCATTCATGGTTTTTGATCGAGCCCTGCCATCGTAGGCCGGCGCTTCAGAGAAATCCAATGGCGTCTCTCCGTACACCTTCTCCTTGGTTTGTCGGGTTTCTTGGTTTGTCGGGGCGGATGCGGTATGATCAACGACGCTTCGGCAATCCCTTCCGGAACAGGCGGCCGACGCCCATGTACGCTTGTCGCGTCCTTCGCAGGCATTTTCGAGTCAACCGCCCCTTGCCGTTCGGCGGATCGCTGCCCCGCATCTTTGAGGCAGCCGGAACCAAGTTGAGGAGTTCGATGATGACCGCGCGCACGTTGTTCGTTCGTGGCTCGTTGGCGTTCGCTCTGCTGCTCGTGCCGGTCTGGTGCTTTGCCGCCAGGCCGACTGCTAAAAGCATGTCTGCTTCCGCGTCGACGTCTAAAGACAACGCCTCGACGAGCGAGGGCGAGCGGGGATCGGTCGATCTCTTCGACGCGATCGACGCGGGGCTCGTCGAAGTTAAATTCATTCCCAAGAATGAGAAGCAAGCCCACGTGCGGATCAAGAACAGGTCTGGCAAACCGTTGGGCGTGCGTCTGCCTGAAGCGTTCGGCGCACGAGCCGTGCTCGCACAAGCCGCCGGCGCGGGCATGCTCAACGATTTTGTGAAAAACGCTCAGAACGGAGGGGCGCAGAACTTGGGGGGCAATTTTGGCGCGCCCAACAATCGAAACGGCGGGGTTTTTAACGTGCCGGCCGACAAGCCGGCCGAGCTGCGCGTCGCGTGCGTTTGCCTGGAATACGGCAAGCCCACCCCGCGGCCGGCTATTCCTTATGAAATGGTGCGCTTGGACACCGTCAGCAAAGAACCTTCGCTCGCCGGGCTGTTGCACAGGCTCGAAGCGTCGAACCAGCGTGAAGTGCAAGCCGCGGCCTGGCATTTCGTGGGCGGCATGTCGTGGCGGCAGTTGGCGGCCGTGCACGTCGAACACCTGGTCGAAGCGAACGAGCCGTTGTTCACCGCAGGCGATCTGAAGAAAGCGAAGGAACTCGTCGACGAAGTGGCGGCTGACGCCAAGCGGAGCGAATCACAATCGGGGCAGGCCGGCGCACACGGTGACGAGGGGCGAGGAGAGTCACCCGGACGTTCGGCCGCGCTGGCGGCGAGTCACTGAACCGCCTCTTTCGGCTTTTGCTGCTGCGACAGCAGAAAAGCCAGCAGGTCGTAAAAATCGCCTTCAGGCACAAGGTCGGCGACGTTGGCCGGCATCGGCGAGAGAGGGCTGAGAACCCGGTCGTCGATGTCCGCCAGCGGCAAACGCAGCTCTTTGCCCTGAGAGTCGGCCAGGACCAGCACGGCTCCCTCCTCTCGCAGGACCAGCCCCGAGATCGAGCGTCCGTCGCCCGTCTGGATCAATGTCGAACGAAACGCCTGATCGACGTTGCGGCTGGGGTCAAGCACGTCTTCCAGCAGGCGGTCGGCTCCGCGTAGGCCCACGCCGTCGAGGTCGGGTCCGATCT
Organism: Pirellulales bacterium; assembly: GCA_035550375.1. Lineage (GTDB taxonomy): Bacteria > Planctomycetota > Planctomycetia > Pirellulales > JAICIG01 > DASSFG01. The sequence continues at coordinate 79,507 of DASZPH010000040.1, forward strand.
TGCCCCCTTGACCGCCGACTCGGTGGCAGGCGGCGCAGTGCTTCTTGAACACGTCGCGGCCGGTGTCGGCGTCGGCTCGCGCCTTCGTAAACCCGTCGCCTCGGGCCGCGATCAGTTGGTGGATCCGGTCGTCGGCAGCCGGCAGCCCGGCCGTCAAGGTCGCCAGCCGCGCGTCCAACTCGGCGATCGGCGTCTTTCGCAAACGCTCCTCGACGCTGCGTTCTTGTAAAAGGCGGGGAGACGCGCGGCCGGCCGTGATTTCCGCCAGCAGCGCCTCGGCCCCCTCCTTCTGTTGCGCCAGCCCGGCGGCGATTTCCACGGCGAGCCGGTCGGGCGCCGTCCGCAATGGGACAAGCAACGCCTCTCGCGCTTCGTCCCGCTGGATGCTCGCCAGCGACCCGGCAGCCTTCTGCCGAAGGAGGATCGCCTCGGTCGGGTTGCTCAAGATTTGGCTGAGCGTGGCCACGGCGCTTGGTGCGTCGATGGCGACGCAGGCCTCCATTGCCGCCACGCGGACCTCAGCGGGACGTGAACCCGTGGCGGCGAGTTCAGCCAGCGTTCCTAACAGGGGCGACAATCGCAGTTCCCTCGCCAACTCCGCACCCCCTTGAACCTGCGCCGCCTGATCGGAACCCAAGAGTCGCCGCGCGACGCCCTTGGCGTAAGCGGTTAGCTCTTCTGGGTCGACGGTCCCTCGCTCTTGGTTGGCACGATGCACGGCCAGCGCCAGATCGCGGGCGAGCAAGCCGTTGTCGAGGTTTGTGCCATTCAGCCAGCGACAAAGTTCGCCCGACCGCTCGACCGATGCATAGCGAGCCACTTCGTGGACGTACTCAGGAGTGCGGTCGTCGAGGGGCATCTTGTCCAGACAGGTCAGCAGAAACTCGGCGGCATCGGCCGTGTGGGCCCCGAGGCTCACCTCGGCCAGCCGCGCCCGGTTGTCGGCGTCGCCACTCAATCGCGTCAGCAATGAGGTGAGTCCTGGCTGCAAGAGATGATCGCGCAGGGCCATCCGCGCGACGTGGATCAAGTGCGTATCTTCGTTCGGCGTCTCCCGCCAGAGCTTCAAGAGCGGTTCAACCGAGGCCGGCTCCGGGTGCCGGCCCAAAGCTTCGGCCGCCGCGCGGCGCACGAAGGGATCGTCGTCCGACAGCTTTTCGCGGATCACGTCAACCAGGCCCGATTCTTCCGGCCAGACGGATCGCTCCGCCAGTGCCTTGACGAGGTGGACCCGCACGAGCGGCGAGGAATCGTTGGCCAAACGGCGGGTCACCTCCAACGGCAGACCACCTGCGGTACGGCGCTCGACGATCCACAGCCCGTGTGCCCGGCAGTAGCCGCTCGTCTCGTCGGTTCCCTCCGGCAGAAGCGTGGCGAGGGGCGGCAGCTCTTTACGACCGACCAATTCTTCGGTGGCCAAGGTCCGGACGGCGAGGTTCGGATGCCCGATCAGTTTCACCAACTCGTCCGGCGACCTTGCCGGCAAATCGAAAGCCTTCTCGTCTTGTGCGAGGTCGCTCTGATCCCCCTGATAACGAACCCTCCAGATCCGGCCGCGCTGACGATCGCGTCGCGGATGCGTTAAGGGGACCTCGTAATGCCCGATAATGCAGTTGTAGAAATCGGCGATGTAAAGCGCGCCGTCGGGTGAGAGCTTCAGGTCGACGGGCCGAAACCAGGGGTCGTCGCACCAGAGAAAGTCGGGCTGCTCAATCGCCTGCGGAGACGAGCCGTGCCAGGCCAGCCGGTCGTGATTGACTCGGCCGGTGACGGGATTGCCGATGAACACCGTGCCGCGGTACTCCGCCGGGAAGTGATCGGCGGCGTAATAAACGACGCCCGCGATGCCGGTCGAGCCGTGGTTGTGCCCAATCATCGTCGGCCCGAAGCCCAGTCCGTCGTGCGGTTTGCCGAAGCTGGGGTAGTATGCGCCTCGCAACAACTGGTAGATAGGCATCGAGTGGCAGTCGGCCGAGTAGAGATTGCCCAGCGGATCGAAGCAGAGACCGAACGGATTGACCTGGCCGTGCGTGTATTGTTCGGCGTGAGAACCGTCGGCCCGCATGCGAAAGGTGTTGCCCGACTGCATGCTGAACGCCTTCTCGTCGTTGCCTTTGATTTGCGACGTGTTGGCAAAACCGTGGCAAGCGTAGACCCAGCCGTCGAGCCAGCGCGTGAAGGAGCTGGCCATGCCGTGCGTGTCGCGAAAGCCGAACGTGCCATACAGCAGTTCGCCCGCCTGGCCCCCGGGCGCGTCCACATTTCCCGTCCAGCGATAGATACTTGGAATCGAGTAATAGATGGCTCCGTCGTCGGTCGGGGTCACGCCGATGGGAATGTTCAGTCCGCCGACCAAGAGGGTGGTGCGATCGTAGCGGCCGTCGCCATCCTCGTCAGCCAGCACGTGCAGCGTGTCGCGGCTCCCTTCTTTGGCGGGAAACGGGTACTCCAGCGAGCTCGTGACGTAGAGCCGGCCGCGCCCGTCGAAAGCCAGGTTCATCGGCTTGTGAATCTCCGGCTCGCTCGCCACCAACTCGATGACAAAGCCTTCAGGCAGATGGAATCTCTGCTGCTGCTCCTGCGGCGTAAGCGGCTCGGTGGGAGCGACCAACGAAGGTGGATAGTCGGATTCGGCCCCGTAGAGAGTAGCGAGACAAACCGATAGAGCCGCGACTAGCACAACGAACGCACGAACAGGCATGAAGGCGCCTCAAATGTAAAGACATTCCCGTGGAGCGATCCCGGACCATGCTTCGCCAGCCGACCGGCCCCGCCGGGGGTCTACCTACTGTATCACGCGGCCAAAGGTGCGTCAGTCCAAACCACATTCACGGAGTGGGGCGAGTGCATTTGCGCCTGGGCGGCCTTCCGTAGCCTAGGATTTTGGTGAAGGCGCCCGCCTGCCTCCAGAAGGCCGAGGGCCGCACCGCAAGCTCAGGAAAATGCCGGGGGAAACGAAGAGCGGCATGCCGACAGCGGTTAACTTTTGCGGGTCATGACGACGGCAGGGATCAAACCGTTTTAGTGGGGGAATCTGTACCGCTGGTGCCTGATGTTCGGCGGCCGGTCATGACGTGTTTGCAGGTTGAACGACGCCCCGCCGTGCGTTTCAATCGTCGGACGTGGAGCGCTCGAAACCATAGTAGCGGCGGTTTGGAAGTTGAGCGGGCGGCACGGGGAAGACCCCAGGCTGCACGGCACGGCACGCGGGAGTGGATGACGCGGTGAGACGCATGCTGAAGGTTGTCTGGCGGGTGGCGGGCCCCTTACGGCGCGCCATAGCGGCGCGGTTCGACCAGCATCTGGATCGGCACCTCCAGAGCTGGTCAGACCGGATCGAGCACGCCCAGGCCGATCAAAGGCACGCTTCGGCCGAGATGCAGCTTGTGGCCGACGCCCTAGTTCGCGAGCTGGTGCGGCTGCAATCGCAGGTGCAGCGGCTACAGGAGGCGGTGGAGTCGACGCTCGTCGACCGCGACGATGCCCGCCGCGAAGCCACCATCACCCGCCGCCGCGTGGCCTAATTCTTTGCCCGACGCCCTCGCCGTAGGCATCACTGGCCGGTCAAGGGGAAATCGAATTTGCCGCCCCCTTCGGGCACGGTGACGGAGAGCGTCGTATACAGCGCATCCGAGTAGCGGGGCGGGATCACCTGCCGCGCCCCCTGCAACTGGGGCGACATATTCGGCTGGGCCGTCTTGCCGGGCGGCATGACGAACTTGCTGACCGTTACCTTGCAGAGACCGTCGCAGACGGCCGGGCCCCCTGCCGCACTCGACAACTGGAAACTGCCGTCAGCGCCCGTCTCGGCCGTGAACGTCGACAAAAGCGGCGTCGTAAAGATAACCTCGGCCCCTTCCAGCGGCTTGCCGTCGAGCGTCACCGTTCCTTGGACGGGGATCTTTTGAATCGCTGCCGCCTGCGACTTTTGACAGCCGGTGGCCGAAGCCACCGAGACACCGAGAAGCATTGCGAACATCAGGTAACGCATATATGGAACTGTTCCTTTCTGTGAATGTGGTGTGGCTGACCCGCGGCCTGATGCTTAAAACCCGTTCAGCACCGAACCGTCGGCGATGTAGCCGAGTCTGGCCAGCGTGAGCAGATCGGCCGACTCGCTGATGAATTGCACCGAACCGTCGGCCATGGAGGCCTGGCAGCCGCCCGGATGAAGGCTCGCCGCGTTGCCCCAAGTGATCACCTTGCCGACGAGGGGGGGCGCACTGTACCAGGAGCTCCAACTCGCCGGTGCCGTCCATTGGTTCACGCCGTAGGGGCCCGTGCCGTAGAGACTGACGCCCGTCATCACCCAACCGCGGTAACCCCACGTGGCGCTTCCGCCGTTGCCTACCGTCAACGTCGTCTCGATGAAGGCGGTCGTGTGGCTCGTGCCGTCCTTAATGTCCTCCAAGCGGGAAGCGCTGTTCATGCCGAAGAGCGCTCGCGTGGTCATCCAGCTCTGGGCTCCGTAGTTCCAGGAGTTGCCGTAACTCAACTCGTAACCGGGGTTGGTGCTGAACTCGTAATTCGTTCGTGCGCCGTACAAATTGCTGTTGTTCGAGATCCCGTAGTCGCCGCCAAGCCAGGGCTGGGCCCGGGCGCCGTCGTCGCTGGGGCAGTAAAAAATCGACGGCTGCATGGCCATCACTACGTCGTTGCCGCAGACGCTGGGTTCCATCGCCAGCGGGAGTCCGTTGGGGTCATACGCACCGGCGGACCCGAGCGGGTTGTACTTGGCGTAAATGGCCTGCTGTTCCAGAAACGGCAACATCAGGACGAAGCCGTTGAGGTTCATGGCGTTCACAGGCTTGCCGTCGTAGTATCCGTAGGGCCAGCCGTAATTCAACCCGGCGGGCGGCAACACTTTGAACGTGCCGAAGTAGTTGTGCATCGCCAGCCCGAACTGCTTGAGGTTGTTGTTGCAGCTCGCTCGGCGGCTCGCCTCGCGTGCCGCTTGCACCGCCGGCAGCAAAAGGCCGACCAGGATGCCGATGATGGCGATCACGACCAGCAGTTCGACGAGCGTGAAGGCCCGCCTGGCTCGGCGGCAAATCGGCCCGCCCGGCTGCCCGTAGCCCGTCAGCCGTGGGTCGTAAGGATCGTTGGTTTGCTGGACACGCTTCACGAAACGACAGGACATATTCAAAACTCCGTAGCTGAAAAGAAGACTTTTAAACAACAGATTGTGGGCGTGCGGCGCGCATCGGCGGCGCAAGCGACCAACACGATGCGCGCGGCACCTCTTCGGCCTCATCAAAAATTGAAGAAACCCGTTTTCACCGGCCTCACTGCCGGTGACTGCCTTCGATCAACGTCGCACGAGCGAAGGGTTCCGTTGGTGCGCCGACTTCCATGCTGGCGAAGGGGTGGGGATGACTGTTCCGCAGTCGATCACGACTGACCGCACCGCTGGTTAGCACGTGCTGTGCCACGATTTTGCAGAACCTCGTCCGGAACGCGCCGCCAGCGTGGCTAACTCTCTGCTGCGATAACGACTTGAAGCGATTCCGTTTCCCGCAGTCGATTCGCGGGAGGCTGCCCCGATCGTGAGCACGGGCTAAGGACGATGCATAAGCATCGGGCAAACGATGCAGCAGGACTTGCTTGAAACCGACGGGGACTAGAAGCTGGTGGGGTGACGAACCGAGAAACGCGCAACGCCGATCGCCGCGCCGCAGACGAGCCACCGAAGACGAAGGGGTGCCTGAGCGTCTTGCTTGCGCTGGTGCTCGCGGGGCTGGTGTTCGCCGCGCTCTTCCTGCTGACCAGCGGCAGCGTGCTCCCGGCCGCGCTGGCGGCCGGCGTGATCTTCGGTGTAGCGGCCCTGCACTACGTTCTTTGGGGCTGGTGGCTCAGCGGGATCATCCACCAACAGGTGGAGGAGGAGGAACGCGACGGCAACGTCCGTTCGTAGCCCGACTTTTTCGCGGTGTCTGCTACGGTCTCTTTATTTGGCGAGATGCCCGTAATAATCGGGTTCGTTGCCAGCCTTCCATTTGATGTTACAGCCGATGCTCGGCTTCTGGTCGGGTGAAGGCCCACTGCCGGCCAGCACGGCGTCGAGCGCGGCACGCAGGTCGGCGCCCGTCACAGGAATGCCGCTATCGGGACGGCTCGAATCGAGTTGCCCCCGATAGACGAGTTGTCGTCTGGCATCAAAAAGAAAGAAGTCGGGCGTGCAGGCCGCACGATACGCCTTGGCGACCTGCTGGCTTTCATCGAACAGGTAGGGGAAGGTGTATCCCCGGTTTTTGGCTTCCTCGGCCATCTTGGGTGGGGCATCGTCCGGATAGTTGACCGCATCGTTGGAATTGATGCCCACCACCGCCACTCCCCTCGGTTGGTAGTCCTTGGCCAGCCTCGCCAGCTCGGGCGCCACGTGCTTGACGAACGGACAGTGATTGCACATGAAGACGACGAGTAAGGCCTTGGCGTCCTTGAAATCTGCAAGTGCGACCATGCGGCCGTCGACGTTCGGCAGCGAGAAGTCGGGGGCCTGCGTGCCAAGAGGCAACATCGTGCTGGGCGTTCTGGCCATGGTAGGAGCGTGGGCGGGGGCCGGCGTAGTTCGTGACGGACGAACGGTATGTTAACCCTGCATCGCCTGTTCTTAAAGGGCACGGTGAGCTTGTCGCGGCGACCCCCGCGTCAATCCGCCCGAAAGGCGGCGATCGCCAGGCCGACCCAACCCGCGATGAAACTCGTTCCGCCGATCGGGACAATCGCACCCAGGAATTTCGGGGCGCCCAGCGCCATGGCATACAAGCAACCGGAGAAAATGAGGATGCCAAGAACAAAGCAATTTCCCGCGACCGTCAGCCAGATCGATGGGTGTCGCGTGGCCACCAGGCCCACCAGCACCACGGCCAGCGCATGGTACATGTGGTAGCGCGCGCCCGTCTCGAACCAATCAAGGCGGCGCGACCTGTCCTCGGCCGAGAGGCTGCTGTCGTCCTTCAGTTTGCCTGAAAGGCCGTGCGCGCCAAAAGCGCCGGCCGCCACCGCAAATCCGGCCAGAACGGCTCCGCAGGCAATCCAACTTGTCGGTCTCAAGCAAACCCCCCTGGACGTTCGGTCTTCCGAGGTCCATTCTTGGCCCTCGGCCAAATCATATCAAGCCGGGTCGTCAAACAGTCATGGCAAGATGACGCGGCCGGTTGCATAATTAGCGGTGGACAAGGGACACCGCACCGCCCGCTTCACTCCATGGACACCGCTCCAACGACCGCCCAAGCTTCGCCGTCGATTGCCGCCCAGCCGGTGGGGGTGGGGGAGGTGCTGGAGCGCGTCCGTGGTCCAGCGGACGTGGCGCGGCCGAAGGTCGTCGAGTTTCGGCAGGTGACCAAGACCTACCACGCCGGCACCGCCGACGCCTTTACCGCCATCCGCGAGGTGACGTTCGTCGTCGAAGATCTGCCGGGCAAAGGGGAATTCATCTGCGTGCTTGGTCCCAGCGGCTGCGGCAAGAGCACGATTTTGCGGCTCATCGCGGCCCTGGAACCCCAACATCCGGCGACAAGCGGCGAAGTACTCGTGCTCGGCAAGCCGGTGGCGCGGCCGGGTCCGGACCGTGGTATGGTTTTCCAGGACTACACCAGCTTCGACAACCGCACGGTGCTCGACAACGTGGCCTTCGGGCTGGAGTGCCTGGGGGTCCAGCGGCGCGACCGCTATGAGCTGGCCCGTTCGTGGATCGAACACGTGGGCTTGGACGTGGGCCGTGATCAGTACAAGTACCCGCATGAACTGTCGGGCGGAATGCGGCAGCGCGTGGCGATTGCCCGCACGCTTGCCCTGCGTCCGCGGATTATTCTGATGGACGAGCCGTTCGGGGCGCTCGACCCCCACACGCGGATCAACATGCAGGACCTGCTCGTCGGTCTGTGGCGCGAGGTCGAAGCCACCGTGTTCTTCGTGACCCACTCCATCGAGGAGGCCGTCTATCTAGGGGACCGCGTTTACATTTTCAGCAATTCGCCCGGCACGATCCTGCAAGAGCTGAAAGTCGAACCGGCCGACCGCCCCAGCCAGCAGATGCAGCGCGAGCCGCGATTTCAAGAAACGGTCAACTACATCCGCGACCTGATTTCACAGCTCGAGGAGAACCGCCGGGCGGAGTCACCGTGACGCTTGCCAGGTATCTCAAGGCCGCGTTTGCCAACCGCTGGAATCTGCTGGCCCTGTTCGGGTCGCTGGGCTTCGCCTTTCTCAGCGGAGCGGGCGACATCATCGCGCCGTTTATTCTCGCCGGCGAGGCGGCCTACCTGGGGCTGCTCGGCACGCACCCCAAGTTCCAGAGCTACGTCGACGCCCAGGCGGCCAAGGCGGCCCGCGACCAGACGGCCGTCGTCGCCGACAAGACGCTGAAGGAGATCCTGGCCTCGCTGCCGCGCGATTCCGTGCAGCGCTTCAAACAGCTTCGTGACCGGTGCCTGGAACTCAGGCAAATCGCCATGAAGCTCAAGCGAAGCGAAGAGGATGTCGACGGAGGGCACCTTGAGCAGTTTCAGGTGGCCGGGCTCGACCGGCTCTTGTGGATCTACCTGCGGCTGCTGTTCACCGAATACGCCCTGGGAGAATTTCTGAAGCGGACGGAGAGACGGGGCATCGAGGCGGAAATCAACCTTCTCGAAGAGCGGCTCGAACCGCTGAAATCGGCCCAGCCTGGCTCGCCTCAAGAGAAGATGCGGGCCACGCTCGAAGACAACCTGCAAACCTGCCGCAACCGCCTTGAGAACTACGAAAAGGCCCGCCAGAACTTTGAGCTGGTTCACCTGGAGATCGACCGGCTGGAGAACAAGATCAAGTCGCTCTCCGAACTGGCGATCAACCGGCAGGAGCCGGATTTCATTTCAGGCCAGATCGACCAGGTCGCTTCCAGCATGTTGGAGGCCGAGAAGACGATGAACGATCTGCAGTTCGCCACCGGGCTGAGCGCCGCCGACGAGGCGGTTCCCTCGCTCATGGAGCGTCCCGCGAACGCGGTCGGTCGCCGCGCCACGCAGCGGCAGAGCTAAATCAGGCTGCGTAGACGTAAGGTGGGACCAGCGGAGCGAGTTCCACCTGACTCACAGAATCGCTCACTGCCGTCCCTTTTTTCTCCCCGTCATTTCCAGGATAAAAATCAGGGCCATCGTGCAGGCCACCTGCAAGACGACCACAACGGCGCCGGAGGCATCCACTTGGTGCAGAAGCAAGCCTCCTAGCCCGCAGGTCGCCGTGGTCAGGTAGATCGTCAGCACCGCCTGGCCTTTGGTCATCCCCAGTTCGACCAGCCGGTGCGAAAAGTGGTTCTTGTCGCCCTCGAAGGGGCTGCGCCCCGCGCGCAAGCGGATCGACACGACGGTGATCGTGTCGTAGAGCGGCACCGCCAGAATGCACAAGGGGGCCAGGATCGTGTGGGGCGGAAGGTTCCCGCCCGTGAACGTGGCCATGCTGGTCGACGTGGCCAGGCAATAGCCGACCAGGTAACTGCCGGCGTCCCCCATGAAGAGCCGCGCGGGCGGCCGGTTGTGCCACAAGAAGCCCAGCAGCGAGCCGGCGAGCACCATCAGAAAGCCGGCCACAAAGAGCTGCGGCTGTCGCGTCACCGGGTCTGGCGTTGTCAGGAGCACGATCACGAGCATCGTGGCGGCGATGGCCGCCACGCCCGCCGAAAGGCCGTCCATGTTGTCGAGCATGTTGAACGAGTTGATCAGCCCGACGATCCACAGCACGCTCAACGGCGTGGTGATCAAGGGGTGGTCGACGAGGTACAGGGACAACCGCCATCCCTCCCACCGCCACACCAGCGCCAAGGCCACGAGGGCCTGCACGGTCAGCCGCAGTCGCCAGTCGAGCCCGCGGCGATCGTCGCATAGGCCCAATACGACCAGCACCAATCCTCCGCCCAGGAGAAACCAGAGCTTGGGCGCCTGACTAAGCATGCCGGGAAGCTGAGGCGCGGCGATCTGGGGCAAAATGCCGGGCGCAATCAAGAGCAGCAGATGTCCGCAAGCCAACGGGATCACGATTCCGGCAAACACGGCCAGACCCCCTCCCAGCGGCGTGGGGGTCGTGTGGACTTTACGATGGCCCGGGCGGTCGACAAGCCCCCACTGCGGCGCCAGCCGCCGCACCACGTAGGCGCCCACAAGCGAAACGATGAGGCTCGGAATCGCCGCCGCCAGAATCAGCCAGGTCACGTTAGCGCGCCTCCCGGATACGGCGCTGCCAATCGTCACGCAGTCGCATAAAGAACTCCTGGAAGTCGCTCCGGCGATAGTCGGGGTAGGTCCACTCGCGCTCTTGCCAGCGCCCCTGGCGGTAATAGAGCGTCACCTCGCCGTAAATGCCTTCTCCCAGGTAGAGACGATGGGCGTGGTCCTTGGTCGAGGCCAGCACCAACTTGGCCGGGGTCAGGTAGCCCGGATCGAGGTTCAGCGGCCGCGGCTCCGGATGCCGTCCCAAGCGAGCGTATTCCTCTTCCCAGGTGCCGCTGTCGAGCTTGATCTGAGGCAGTCTGGCGGGGTCGATCGGCTGTTGGAAGGCAAGGAACTGCTTCTTCAAGTTGCTCCCCATGGTGGCGGCGTAGTAATCGGTTTCGGTAAAGTCGAACGGCTCGCTACGATCGGCAACGGCTCCCCAGACTTCGGCGGCGCGCTGGGCGGCCCAGTCAAGCGCCTCGTCGTAACGGCTTATCACGGCCGCAAAGAGCAGCACGGGTGGATGCAGCACGCCGTGACCCATAGAATGCCGTAAAACGCCAGGGATTGTTGGTTGCCTATAATAGAGAGTAGACGCCGTTGGGCCCGGCTGCGAGACCGTTTTACTCCCAAAGCGTTTCAACATCGCCCCATGGAATTCTTCGGCCGGCATCTGTTGGCCAGCTACGCCGGTTGCGACGCCAAGGCCCTGGCGGACCAGGCGGGCCTGACTGCGGCCATGAAGTCGGCCGTGGAATAGGCGGGCGCCACTTTTCTCGAGGGCATCGAGCACTCGTTTGTGCCGACCGGGATGACGGCCGTGCTGCTGCTCGCCTAAAGCCACACCAGCGTCCACACCTACCCCGAGCATCAGGCTTGCTTCGTCGACCTGTTCACCTGCGGACGAGGCTGCAATGCGGAGCGTTTCGACGCCGTGCTGCGCGCCTACCTTCGCCCCTCGCGAGGTACACCGGCAGATTGTGGCACGAGGTGGAAACGCCCTGGCCGCCGGGATAATGAACGATGGCTGGCCGGCCGAGTGGGCCGCTTGAAAGACGGCGAACCGGCAATGACGGAAATCGCGAATTCAGACCGTGCAACGTCCACGATCGAGAACAGTTCGCTCGTGGCGATCGAGTCGGCGGCTGACATCGACGCCGCGACCGCCGACCGACTCGGAAGCGAGTGGCTGAGACATCTCACTGGCGACTTCTTGCGGGCCTGTTTTACCCACTGCAAGGAGACGCGGCGGCGCCTCTCGGCCGAAGGACCTATTCTCGAGGACGGCGGCCGTTCGTTCCGCCGACGGAGGCGGGCCGGCTCACTGGGTCGTCGTGACCCCCGCTTCGTCGATGTTCTTGACGGCCTCATCGGCGTCGCGTTTGCTCATCGCTTCCTGCAATTCGCGGCGGGCCTGATCCTTCGGGATGTTGCGTTGCCGGGCGTAGGCGTCGACACCCTGGGGGGTGAGCGATTGGGCGAGGCCGTCGTTTCTGTTGGCAAGCTCGCCGTCGTTCTGGCAACCGCAGGCAAAGGCGAACACGACCGCAGAAAGCCGCAATGCGGGCAGAAACCCCGAAGCACGCTGGGTGGAAAAAGTCAGGCGGCCCGCCACGATGACGCTCCATCGACAAGTGACAAGAACGATTCGGCGGGATAATAGCGATTTCGCGCGGCGGGACAAGGCGACTTTTACTGAGTCCGACCTTCGCGGGTGCATAAGGTGAATTGCGCGCGGAACGGATTTTCTGAGGAACGTCAATGGGAGAATTGGCAGATTTCGGGTATGGTCGAGCCTGTAGCTGGGTGAATTGGGAAGCCCAGAGAGAAAACTAGCCCGTTCAAGGATGAA